>CAZILI010000196.1:0-7405 GCA_964539965.1 uncultured Burkholderiales bacterium
CGAATACACCGAGGCGCCGGCCTCGGACACCACCATCTTCACGAGCTTCAGCTCCGGATGGCGCTTCACCAACTCGGCGGCGAGCTTGTCGGTCTCGCGCGAGGCGGTGCCGTTGCCGATGCTGATCAGCTCGACGGCGTGCTTGGCCGCCAGATCCGCCAGCGTCGCGAGTGCGGCGTCCCATTCGTTGCGCGGCTGGTGCGGATAGATGGTGGCGCTGTCGAGCAGCTTGCCGGTGCGATCCACCACCGCGACCTTCACTCCCGTGCGCAGCCCGGGGTCTAAGCCCATGGTCGCGCGCGGGCCGGCGGGCGAGGCCAGCAGCAGGTCGTGCAAGTTGCGCGCGAATACGCGGATCGCTTCTTCTTCGGCCCGCTCGCGCAACTCGGTCAGCAACTGCGCCTCCAGGCCCGAGCGAATGCGACCGCGCCACGCCTGGCGAACCGTCTCCACCAACCAGGGGTCGGCCGGGCGGCCCTGCGCCGCGATCGCCGAGCGGTCGGCGATCATGCGCTCGCACGCATCGGCGCTCGCCGCCGATGATTTGTCCGCCTCTTCGCCCTCTCCGGGCAGGCGCAAGGCCAAGCGCAGCACGCTTTCGTGGCGGCCGCGAAACAACGCCAGCGCCCGGTGCGAGGGCACGTCCTTGAGCGCCTGATCATAGGCGAAGTAGTCGCGAAACTTCTCTCCCGCTTGCTCTTTGCCGGCGACGACCTGCGCTGTGAGCCGCGCGTGGGCGCGCATTTGCTCCCGCAGCCGCGCCAACAACTGCGCGTCTTCAGCGAACTCTTCGATGAGGATCTGCCGCGCGCCCTCCAGCGCCGCCTTGCCGTCCGCCACGCCGGGATTCTCGCCTTCGGCGGTGGTGAAGGCCGGCTTCACGAAGCGCACCGCTTCTTGCTCCGGGTCGAGCTGTGGGTTGGCGAGCAGGCTGCGCGCGAGTTCTTCCAACCCCGCCTCACGTGCCGCCTGCGCCTTGCTGCGGCGCTTGGGTCGGTACGGCAGGTAGAGATCTTCCAGCCGCTGCTTGGCCTGCGCGTTTTCGATGTCGGCGCGCAATTCAGCGCTCAGCTTGCCTTGTTGTTCGATGCTGGCGAGGATGGCAGCGCGCCGCTGCTCCAACTCGCGCAGATAGCCCAAGCGCTCTTCCAGCTGGCGCAGTTGCGTGTCGTCGAGTCCGCCGGTGGCCTCCTTGCGATAGCGCGCGATGAACGGTACGGTCGAGCCCTCGTCGAGCAGCGCCACCGCGGCGGCGACCTGCTCGGGCCTGCACTTCACTTCTTCGGCAATGCGATATTCAAGCGGTGGCAACATGGCATCATGCAGCGCGGCGACGTGGGAGATGCGCACTATGCCTAACTGCGGGCGGCGCGGCAAGACTCCCTTTCAGGCCGCCCGCTAGACCGTTGGCGTAAACTGGGCGGCTTCGCAGTGTCTCAGTCGAGGAGGCGGCCATGGCAAAAGCGATCCGGAACGGTAAGGTGATTGCCGAGAGCGAGGACTATCAATTGGTCGAAGGCAACGTGTACTTCCCGCCCGGCAAGGTCGATGGCAGCCTGCTGCAGCCGAGCGACACGCACACGACCTGCCCCTGGAAGGGCGTGGCAAGCTACTACCACGTAAGCGTCGACGGGAAGACCAACGCGGACGCCGCCTGGTACTACCCCGCGCCGAAAGACGCCGCCAAGCAAATCAAGGATCACATCGCGTTCTGGAAGGGCGTGCAGATCGAGCGATGAGCGATAACTTCAGCCCCCGCCTGCGGCTCAGCAAGCCCGCCGCGCGGGGCGCCGGCGGTATCGTTGCGGCGCAACACCCGCGCGCGGCGCGAGTCGGGGCCGGCGTGCTGGCGCGCGGCGGCGACGCGGTCGACGCGGTGGTAGCGACCTCGTTCGCATTGGGCGTGCTTGAACCTTGGATGAGCGGCGTCGGCGGCGGTGGAGCGATGGTGCTCTACCGCGCCCGCGAGGATCGCTACTTCGTCGTCGATTTCGGCATGCGCGCGCCGGCAGCGCTCGATCCCGCCGACTACCCGCTCGCCGCGGACGGCCGCGCGGCGGATCTTTTCCCATGGGCGCGCGTGGTGGACGACCGTAACGTCCACGGGCCGCGCGCGATCGCCGTGCCGGGCACGGTCGCGGGCATGCAGGCGGCTCACGAGCGCTTCGGACGGCTTGCCTGGCGCGAACTGCTCGAGCCGGCCCTCGCCCTGGCCGAGCAGGGCTTGCTGGTGGATTGGTTCACGGTGGAGGCGATCGCGAGCGCCGCACCCGATCTGCGCCGCTATGCCGCGAGCCGGGACAGGTTCCTGGTGGACGGCCTGCCGCCGACCCCAGCCTGGTCGGCGAAGAGCGAGGTGCGCATCGGCATGCAGCCCTTGGCGCGCACCTTGCAAACGTTGGCGGAGCGCGGCGCGCAGGAGTTCTATAGCGGCGCGCTGGCGCGCTCGATGGTGGAGGACTTGGCGAGTGCCGGCAGCGTCCTGTCGTTGCAAGATCTAGCGAACTATCGGGCGCGCGTCGTGGACCCCTTGATGATCGACTACCGCCAAGCGCGCATCGCCGCCACGCCGGAGTTGACCGCCGGCCCTACCCTGCGCCACGCCCTGCGCTTGCTGAGCGATCGATCCAGCGCCGGCTCGCAGCCGGACGCGGCGGCCTACCTCGCTTATGCGCGCGCTCTGCAAGAGGCATACGCGCATCGTCTCACCCGAATGGGAGACGTCGAGGGGGCACGCGCGCCCGGCTGCACGACGCATTTCTGCGTCGTCGATCGCGCCGGGAATATGGCAGCCGTGACCCAGACCCTGCTTTCGATATTCGGGTCGCGCTACACGCTGCCGCAAAGCGGCGTGCTCATGAATAACGGCATCATGTGGTTCGACCCGGAGCCCGGCAACCCCAATTCGTTAGGATCGGGCAAACGCTGCTTGACCAACTATTGCCCCGTGATCGGCGCGCACCGTGGCGCGCGCTTTGCGCTCGGCGCCTCGGGTGGGCGGCGCATTCTGCCCGCGGTGACGCAATTGATCTCTTTTCTCGTCGATTACGGTATGGACTTGGATGCCGCGTTTCATTCCCCCCGCATCGATGCGAGCGAACGCGACACCGTGGTCGGCGACGCGAATCTCGGCGAAGACGTTCACGCCGCGCTGCGGGCGAGTTTCCCCTACGTGCCGATGCGGCGCTACACCTTGCCGTTCAAGTTCGCCTGCCCGAGCGGCGTGCTGCGCCGAGACGGTGTCAATTGGGGCGCGACCGAGGTCGCCTCACCGTGGGCCGATTGTGCGATCGAGGAGTGAGCGGATGGTGCGTGGGACGCACCCTACTGCAGGGCATAGCCTCGAGCGTACGCGGTAGGGTGCGCCCTGCGCACCGATTGACGTGAATCCCGCGCGTGGGACGCAGCCTTCCGCAGTGCATAGCCTCGAGCGTACGCGGTAGGGTGCGCCCTGCGCACCGATTGATGTGAATCCCGTGCGTGGGACGCACCTACACTACGCGCCTTGATATACGGGCACGACGTACGGACCCTCGGGGATCACGGCGATGCGCTTGTCGCCGCGCCGCTTGACGCTGTCGGCGATCGCGCGTTCGATCGAATCGACGCAATCGACGCCGGTCAGCGCCCGCTGCTCGCGCGTGAGCCCGCTGCTGTACAGACGCACCGCCCCGGCGCGCATCGGCTTTAGCTGCATTTGGGTCTGCCATTCGTCGATGTCGGCGTGGCTCTTGCGGCTGATGTCGTCGAAGAACCCTTCCACACCGCGCTCGATCAAGCGGCGCTGCGCGTTCACGTATTCGCTCGAGCCCATGCCCTCGGAGCACTCGGAGGCGATCACCAAGTCGCCGCCCGGGGCGAGGATGTCCAGCGGACCGACCATTCCCTTGACGGTCTGATAGTAGGTCTTGTCCAGCGGATAGCCGGCCGCGCTCGTCACTACGGTGCCGAAGCGCTGCACTACCGGCACCTCGGCGTACTGACGGCAGAACGCCACGGCCTCGAGGTGGCTTTGCACACACTCGCCGAAGTTGACGAACGACATATCGCGATGCTCGTCGATCACGGTATTGAGCGCATACACGTCACCCAACATCTTGACGATAGCGAGTTGCTCTTCGTGCAGCGGGTTGCCGTCCAGCACGCAGTTGACTGCGCGTGGATGCGACATGAAGCGCGCGTTGTGAAACGTGGTAATGGTTTCTTGGTGGGCGATGCCGGGCGCGATCACTTTGCGCCCGCCGGACCATCCCGCCATGAAGTGCGGCTCGACCAGGCCGGTAGCGATTCTCAGATCGGCTTCGACGAAGCGACGATCGAGCCGCACCCGCGTGCCGCGCGGGGTAGTGCCGAGATCGACGTGATCGGCGTCGTTGCGCGCGTAGTGGTTATCCACGCGGACGGTATCGAGCACGAAGCGGTCGCCGACCAGCTCGATGAGTTCGGCGCCCTCGTTCGGCCGATGCAGGCCGGTGGCGACCAGGATCTGGATGCGATCGCGCGCGATGCCGGCATCGAGCAGTTGGCGCACCATCGCGGGCAGGAACAAGCCATTCGGCACCGGCCGCGTGATGTCGCAAATCAAGATGCACGCGCTCTTCGCGCGGCGCGCCAAGTCGACCAGGGCAGGCGAGCCATGGGGATGCGCCAGGGCGCGCATGATCGCCGCTGGGGCATCTTGCAAGATCGGCATGGCGCGCTTGCGGATCACGGTGACTTCGCTGCCCTCGGGCATTCGGACCGGGAGCGTCCCCCTACCGTAACTTAGCTCGATCTGCATGGCATCCTGTTGGCGGTGACCAAGGTCGTGCGATGATACGGGCGCGCCCGCCGGCGAGGCAAGGCGCAATGCCGATCTGGGCGGGGTATGCTGCAATACCCCGCATCTGAATGCGCTCTGTGGCATCGTACCCGAGCCAGTATTAGGCGCGTCCCGCGGACGGCACGAGCCAGGCGGCTGGCCTATAATCCGCACCTTTCGTCGGCCCTCGTCGCAGTGGAAGCTTCGTTCACCGTCAATCTCGCCAAGCAGGTCTTGGCACAGGCCGGAATCATATTGGGCACCGGAGCGGTCACCGGCTTTGTCGCGCAGAAGCTGCGCGTGCCCGACGTCGCCTTGTTTCTATTGGTCGGTGTGGTGCTCGGCCCGCAAGTGCTGGGCTTGCTCCACATCCGAGCGGATTCGGCCATCAACCAACTCATTTTGATTTTCGGCTCCTGCTTTATTCTGTTCGACGGCGGCGCTTCGATACGCCTGCGCGTGCTGAAAGAGGTGTGGATCACCATCGTCGTGATCTCGACCTTGGGGGTGCTGATTACCGCGCTGGTGACCGGCATCGCTGCGCAGTACGTGTTGGGCTTGCCGTTCATGGTGGCGCTGCTGCTCGGCGCGACGCTCGCCTCCACCGATCCCGCTACCTTGGTGCCGATTTTCCGCCAGATCAAGATCAAGGATCGGGTCGCGCAGACTGTGATGAGCGAATCGGCCTTCAACGACGCCATGGGCGCGATTCTCACTTTCACCGTGCTGGCGTTAGCGGCCGGCCACGGCGCCTTTTCGGCAGGAAAGACCTTGGCCGACTTGGGACAGCAAACCGTGCTCGGCATCGCGACCGGCGCGGCGGCGGGTTACGTGGCCGCTGTGCTGATCGCGCACGAGAAGTTCGACTTCTTGGCCGAGTATGCGCCGGTGGTCACGCTGATGGCCGTGGTCGGCGCCTACTTGGGAGCGGACAACCTGCAAGCCAGCGGCTTCATGGCGGTGTTCGTGTTCGGCATCGTGCTCGGCAACAAGCAGGCCTTCGGCTTCGAGCTGGGCGAGAACGAAGAAGCTCGGCTGGAAGAGTTCATCCTCACCACCGCGCTCATCATGCGTATGTTCATCTTCATCCTACTGGGCGAGCAAGTCGACTTCAAGCTCATGGGTCAATATGCGCTCGGCGGTGTGGTGGTGGTGGTGGTGTTTATGCTGGTAGCGCGGCCGCTGACGGTGTTCCTGTGCGCCGGACCCGACCGCCGCGCGAAATGGAGCTTGAACGAGCTGCTGTTCATGTGCTGGACGCGCGAGACCGGCGTCATACCGGGCGCCTTGGCTGGCCTGCTGCTCGGCATGAACGCGCCAGGAGCGCAGGTCATCGCCTCGGTAACCTTCATCGCCATCCTGATGACCATCCTGATCCAGGCCACCACCACGAAGTGGTTGGCCGCCCGCCTCGGCTTGCTGGAGGAGGTCAAGTGAACTCGCGCCGGCGCACCGTTGTCAGTGACATGTAACACCGAATCTGCTAAAAACGCTCGCGCAAGCGCTGGCGCCGCGCCCCGCCTGTCCGGGGACGTCACGGCCGCACTGGCGCGACAACCCCGAAGATATCAAACGGCGCCTTATCGGTATCAAGGCCCGAAGCATTGCATAACGTAGGATCGAGGAGATGATCAAAGTCGAGAACCTAACCAAGTCCTTCGGCCCCAAGATCGCCGTCAACAATATCTCGTTCAACGTCGAGCGCGGCGAGATCTTGGGCTTCCTAGGGCCGAACGGGGCGGGCAAGTCCACCACCATGCGCATGTTGACCGGTTTCATTCCGCCCGACTCGGGCAGCATCACTATCGCCGGCCACGACATGCTCGAAGACCCTCTACCCGGCAAACGCGTGATCGGCTACCTGCCGGAGAGCGCTCCGTCCTACCACGACATGACGGTGCACGGTTTCCTGAGCTTCGCCGCCGCGCTGCGCGGCCTGAACGGCGAGGCGAAAAGAGCCGCCGTGCATCGGGTGATCGACTTGTGCTTTCTCGACAGCGTCGTGCATCAGAGCGTCGATACGCTGTCCAAGGGCTACCGCCACCGCACTTGCCTCGCCCAGTCGCTGCTGCACGATCCCGACATCTTGGTGTTGGACGAGCCGACCGACGGCCTGGACCCGAACCAGAAACACGAAGTGCGCACCTTGATTCGCAACATGGGGGCGAAGAAGGCGATCATTTTCTCGACCCACATCTTGGAAGAGGTCGAAGCCGCCTGCACGCGCGCCATTATCATCGACCGCGGCCAGATCGTGGCCAACGGCACCCCGCAAGAACTCAAAGCCCGCTCCGACAACGCCGGCGCGGTCACGCTGACCGTGCGCGACAACGACGCCGACAAGCTCAAGGCACAACTGGCGGCGCTGCCCAGTGTGCGCGAAGCACGCCTGCTGTTCGACGATGCCAGCAAGATCGTGATGCGCGTCACCCCGCGCCCGGGAACCACGCTATTGTCGCGCGGCGTGGGCGAACTGGCCCAGCGTGAAAGCTGGAAGCTGGAAGAACTGCACACCGAGGAGGGGCGCCTGGACGAAGTGTTCCGCAGCATCACCTTGCCGGATGCGAGCACACGGTCGAATTCCTCCGTCGAGGACAGCCGGTG
>CAZILI010000197.1:0-7374 GCA_964539965.1 uncultured Burkholderiales bacterium
GATCGGCAGCATCGAAAAGCCACTTACCCCGCAAAAGCTCCGCAACGCGCTCGGCAAGTATCGCACCGGCGCCCCGGCGGCTAACCTCGCGCCGCCTTTCGAGGTAACCCCTCAAGAACTGCGACGCGGCTTGGATGCAGGCGAGTTCACGGTGTACTTCCAGCCTCAAGTCAATTTCGCCGATCATGCTGTGCAAGGCTTCGAAGCATTGTGCCGCTGGAGACACCCAGAGCGGGGCTTGCTGTCGCCCTTGAGCTTCATCGAACTGGCCGAACGGCATCAACTGATTGAAAGTCTCACCCGGATGGTCATCGACACAGCCCTCTCTCACCTGCGCAACTGGCAGGCCAACGGCATGGACGCGAGCTGCTCGATCAACCTTTCCGGCGAGCACCTAATGCACGCGGAAGTCGCCGATCTGATCGGCTCGAGCGCCGACCGACAGAGCGTCGACCCGGCCAAGATCACCCTCGAAGTCACCGAGAGCTCGGCCTTCATCCACAAGCCGATAGCGTTGGAGAACCTGGCGCGACTGCGCATGAAAGGATTCGGCATCTCGATCGACGATTACGGCACCGGCTACGCCTCGATGCAGCAGCTCAGCCGCATCCCGTTCACGGAATTGAAGATCGAGCGCTCTTTCGTCTCCGGCGCCACCACCAAGCACACTTTGCGCACCATCCTTGAATCGAGCTTGGAACTCGCCAAGCGGCTGGGGTTGTGCTCGGTAGCGGAAGGCGTCGAAAAAGAAGAAGAGTGGGCCTTGCTCAAAGCGCTCGGATGCGAGGTCGCGCAAGGCTATTTCGTCGCCGTGCCCATGCCGGCCGAAGAGGTCGTCGACTGGCACCGCAATTGGCGGCAAGGGTTTGCGAGCTAGCGAGCCCAACGTCGCGCGGCTATTCACGTCGGCTCGGTAACGGCATAATCGGCGCGTTACTACTCAACGAGACGGGAGTCCAACATGGCCGAAATTAAGATCTTCAACCCCGAGGGCATGGGCAAGCCGCTCGGGCCCTACTCGAACGTGACCCGCGTCAAGGCGAGCGAGTTCGTCTTCATCGCCGGTCAAGTGGCGAAGGACACAGCCGGCAATACCGTGGGGGTGGATGACTTCGACGCGCAGTGCCGTCAAACCTACGCCAACATCGAAGCAGCGCTCAAGTCGGTCGGTGCCGGTTGGGGCAACGTCGTTGAGTTCACGACCTACCTGGTGCATTCGCAGGACATCCCGAAATTCATGGAATACCGCAAGCGCGAATTCCCGAAGATGTTCCCAAATTTGTCGTACCCACCCAACACGCTGCTGATCATTGACCGGCTAGTCCAGGAATCGCTACTGATCGAAGTGCAGACGGTCGCTGCGCTTTAGGCGGCGCCTGCGCCCGATTCGCATAAGAAGAGGCGCTGGCGCTATCGGCCGAGAAGTCGGGCAACGGCACGCCGCCACGAGACCCCACCGCAAAGAACTCGCGCCGAGGGCGAACGTCTGACTGGCCGAGCCGTCGGCATCGCAGAGAAATCTTGCGGATCGCATTTGCCGGGTTAGGTCGTCGCCCATTCAAGAAGCTGCCCGGCTCGAGCGCGAGCCGCTTATCACCCGCACCTGGTGGGTTCCACCGTCATCGATCAGTCGAATGCGCACTGTGCCGTCCGGCAATGTGCTTTCGTCCAGCTCGGCGTAAGCCACGCCAGCGCTGATGCCGTGGGGGTTTTCGACTGCGATCTCATAGCGCGTGCGGCGATATCGGAAGACGATTTCGAAGCGCGGCCATGCTTTCGGTATGCAAGGGGACAGGCATAGGAATTCGCCCTGGAGTCGAAAGCCGAGGATCGCTTCGATGCCGGCTCGGTATAGCCAACCCGCTGACCCCGTGTACCAGGTCCATCCTCCGCGGCCGGCGTGCGGCGCGACCGAGTAGACATCCGCGGCCACCGCATAGGGCTCG
This sequence comes from uncultured Burkholderiales bacterium, assembly GCA_964539965.1. Classification (GTDB taxonomy): domain Bacteria; phylum Pseudomonadota; class Gammaproteobacteria; order Burkholderiales; family JALYOK01; genus CAZILI01. Next base: position 1,947 of record CAZILI010000197.1, read on the forward strand.
ACCTTGTAGCGCTGCACGTCGGCGCGCGTGCTGCTGTGGTTGATGGGATTGAGGAGCGAGAACAGCTCGACAGCCTTGTCCGCCTCGCCCAGTGCGGCAAAGGCGATCACCGACCATGCCGCGGCATGCGTGTACTGACCGCCGTTTTCGCGAATGCCGGGGGGATAGCCTTTTATGTAGCCGGGATCAACCGTGCTGCGCTCGAAGGGCGGCGTGAACAACAACGCCAAAGCGTCGCTGCGACGAATGAGCCGCTCGTCCAGGGCGCGCATGGCCTGTCTGGCGCGAGCCGGCTGCGCCGTTCCGGAGATCACACTCCAGGACTGCGCGATCGAGTCGATCCGGCATTCATCGCTCGCGCTCGAGCCGAGCGGCGTGCCGTCGTCGAAATAGCCGCGCCGGTACCAATCGCCGTCCCACGCTTGTGCCTCGATCGAGGCCCGAAGCGCAGCCGCGTGCGCTATCCATTTCGTCGCACGCGCGCGCTCGTCGCGCGCTGCGCCCAACGGCGCGAACGCCACGAGCGTGACATGCAGGAACCAGCCTAGCCAGACGCTCTCTCCGTGGCCCGCCTCGCCGACCCGATTCATGCCGTCGTTCCAGTCGCCGGTGCCGATCAGGGGCAGGCCGTGCGCACCGACGCTTAGGCTTTGATCGAGCCCGCGCGCGCAATGCTCAAACAGCGATCCGCTCTGCTCCGCGATCATGGGCTGGAAGTAGGCGTCGTATTCGCCGGCGCGCAACCTCTGGCCTTCGAGAAACGGAATTGACTCGTCCAGCACCGCGAGATCGCCGGTGGTCTTCACATAGTGAGCCGTCGCATAGGCGAGCCAGATCTTATCGTCGGAGATGCGGGTGCGAACGCCTTGGCCGGACGGTGTCAGCCACCAGTGCTGCACATCGCCTTCGACAAACTGTCGGCCAGCGGCGCGCAGCAGGTGCTCGCGCGTCAGCGCCGGTCGTGCCAGCGCGAGCGCCATGCCGTCTTGCAACTGATCGCGGAAGCCGTAAGCGCCGCTTGCTTGATAGAATGCCGATCGCGCCCACATGCGGCAGGCTAGCGTCTGATAGAGGAGCCAGCGATTGACCATGATGTCCATCGAACGGTCCGGTGTTTTCACCTGAACCGTGCCGAGCACGGCGTCCCAATGCTCGGTGACTTCGCTTAGGACCGCATCGAGATCGGCGGCCCGATAGCGGGCGATCAGGGATTGCGCATCGGCCGCGGTCGCGGCTTCGCCGAGAAAGAAGACAATTTCCGTTGTGCCGGCTCGCTTGAGCTCGACAGACGTTTGCAGCGCGCCGCAGGGATCGAGACCGGCGCCGACTCGTCGAGACAGCGGCGCGTCGCTGGCGAGTGCGGCTGGATTGTCGAGCGCGCCGTTGCGCCCCAGGAATTCTCGCCGGTCGCCGGTCCAAGCCGTCTGGCGTCCGCCCAGATCCGCGAACGCAACGCGGCCGCGCGACGTCATGTTCGAGGGGTTGCGCGCGAACATCGCGCCGGTCTGCGGATCGATATCTGTGATCACCGAGAGTGCGCTCGCGCCACGCGAGGCGCCGAGCACCCACTCTACGTAGCTTGTCACCGATAGTCGCCGAGCGCGCCCAGAGGTATTGCGGATCGTCAGCCGCGAGATCTTGATCGGATCGTCGAGCGCGACGTATTGCAGGAGATCGAGTGCGATCCCGTGCGCATGGTGCTCGAATCGGCTGTAGCCTTGACCATGCCGCGCGATATACGGCTCGGCCTGGTCGCGGATCGGAAGCGCCGTCGGTCCCCATAGCTCGCCGGACGCCTCGTCGCGCAGATAGATAGCCTCGCCCGGCCGATCGACGACAGGGTCGTTCGACCAGGGTGTGAGCTGATTCTCGCGGCTGCTCTGCGACCAGGTGTAGCCGCCGCCCTCGACCGCGACTTGAAAGCCGAACGCGGGGTTGGCGATGACGTTGATCCACGGCGCCGGTGTCGAGCGCCCGGCGTTAAGGATCGTGACATACTCGCGTCCGTCCGCGGCGAATCCACCGAGCCCGTTGAAGAACTCAAGGTTCGGTGGCGGGGTGAGGCTTTGCGCCAGCGGCGCGGGCGAGACAAGCCTCGGTGGCGGTGCGGCAGCCGCGAGTGCTTCCGGGACACGGTTCATCTGTTCCGACAGCGTGCCGTAGCGCCCGGCTAGCACCACCCGGGCCACGGCAAGCAGCACGGCGCGCGTCTGCGCCGAGATCAAATCGGTTCGCAGCACGAACACAGAGCCGCGTCCGAGATCGGCTCCGATCTGGGGCCGGGACTGGCTAGTGCGTACCAACGTCTCCAGCGCAATCTGCAGGTCTTGCGTATAAGAGGCTGCCCGTTCGTTCAAGATGACCAGATCGACGGCAAGTTGCTTCATCCGCCAGTACTCATGGGCTTGCAGCAACTGCCGGACGACGGCGAGCTCCTCGACGTTGTCTATGCGCACCAAGACGATCGGCAGGTCTCCGGAGATGCCTTGCGCCCACAGTGCTGCCGGCCCGGCAGTGCCGCGGCGTAGGGTGTCCGACGAAGGACGCAGCGACGGATCGGCGTATAGCACGTGGCCGGCGAGACGCTGAAACAGGCTCGCCTGATCGGCGTCGACGCCGAGGTGGCTCAACTGCACCTGGGCCTGGGTCCACGCCAAAGTGGCGGCTCGGTCAAAGGCGGTAGCGTCGTGGTGCTTGTCCACTAGATCCAGTACCTCATCGCGGGACGACGCGACCACCGTCCAGAAGGCGATATGCCCCGTCCTGCCCGGATCAACTCGCACGCGCCGGCGTAGCGCGAACACCGGATCCAGCACGGTGCCGGCGGTGTTGGAAAGCGGCCGACCGTCCATCACCGCCACCGGCGAGCGGATTTCTCCGCCACGGCCAAGGAAGCGGGCGCGGTCGGTTTCAATCTCCGCCGCGCCGAGGGCCTCGCCCTCGACGATCGCAAGATGGGCCGCCCAGATTTCCGGCTCGTTGGGCGAGCGCCGCCGCCGCGTCGCCAGAATGGCGCCGAGCTTGGGCAGATATTCGGTTTGCACGAACAACTTGGAAAAGGCTGGGTGCGCGGTATCGGCGGCGGGCGGCGCCAGCACCAGTTCGGCATAAGACGTCAGATCGATATCCCGCGCACGGCTGCCCGAATTCACCACCGATACGCGGCGCACCTCGGCGTTATCCTCCGGCGAGACGACGACTTCCAGGGTCGTGGTGATTGCCCCGTCGCGGCGGACGAATTGCGCGCGGTCCTCGGTAAACGTGACCTCGTAGCTATCCGGCTCGACGCCGCTCGGCTGGTAGCCCGCCGACCACACGTCGCCGCTTTGTACGTCGCGCAAGAAGACATAGGTGCCCCAGTCGTCGCGGGTGGCGTCTTCGCGCCAGCGCGTGATGCCCAGCTCGCCCCATCGGCTATAGCCGGAGCCGGCGCCCGTCAGCATCACCGCATATCGGCCGTTCGAGAGCAGGTGCGCTTGCGGCGTGACCTGCTGCGCCGAGTGCAGCCGCCGTACCGGAGGCGGCTCCAAGTCGGGCACCTTGGCGGTGGGGTTGACTTCTTCTGTCCGCGGATGCGCCACCGCGACATCGCGTGGCGTGCGCTCCTGCAGCAGCAGCTCCGTCGCCTGCACGATCGGTTCGGCATGGAACCGCGCCCGCATCACGCCGTGCAACAAAGTATTAGCGATGGCAACCACGGTCATACCCTGGTGGTGTGCCATAAAGGCGCGCACGATCGCCACGCTTTCGCCCTCGGGTAGACGACTGCGGGTGTAATCGAGCGCCTCGTAGAAGCCGTAGCGCCCGCACGCGCCGAGGCGGGCAAGCTGGGCGAAGTTACGCGCCGCCGCGTCTGGATCGACCATCGCCGCGAGTGCGCTCGCATATGGCGCAACCACCGCGTTCTCGCCGAGGCCGCGCTTGAGCCCCAGCCCCGGGACACCGAAGTTCGAATACTGATAGGTGAACTCCAAGTCGCGCACGTTGTAGGCGGATTCGGAAATGCCCCAGGGCACACGCAGTGCGGCGCCATAGCTCATTTGGCGCTGCACGACGAGACGGTTGGTCTGCTCGAGCAAGCTGCCGGCCGGGGCGCGCATCACTAGCGAGGGCATCAGATATTCGAACATCGAGCCCGACCAGGAGATCAACGCCGCGCCGCGTCCGATCGGCGCGACCGTGCGCCCCAGCCGGAACCAGTGACGCGCGGGGATATCGCCCTTCGCGATCGCCACGAAGCTCGCCAGGCGCGCTTCAGAAGCGAGCAAGTCGTAACAGCTTGGGTCGAGCTCACCCTCTGCTACGCGAAAACCGATCGCGAGCAGCTTGCGCTCCGGATCGAGCAGGAAGCCGAACTGCATCGCGTCGGCCATGCTGCGCGCGGTGCTCGCGATCGTTGCTAGCCGCTCTTCCAGGATTTGGGGCGAGGTCGTGGTTGCCGTCACGTCGCGGCGGTGACTTCCAATCGAGCGCAGTATCGCTTCCGCCCAGAACAACATTTCGGCGCCGGCGTCGTCACCACGCTCGCTCGCCAGCGTGCGCGCGATGTCGATCATGGTCTCGGCTTGTGGCGCGAGGTCCGCCAGTCGCGCGACGATGTCATCTGATGACGGACGCAGTGCGCTGCGCAGTCCGTCGAGGGCGTCGCCGAGCTGATGCCGGGCGATCGTCTGTGTGCGCCGGTCGTCGGGGAGTCCCTGCAAGCATTCGCGCGCGAGCTGCACCGCATCGTCGATCCCGGCGAATAGCTCGGCTCCCGCCGCGGGCCGGCCGATCCATTCTCGGCAGGCATTCGAGAGCGCGATCAAATGTCCGGCCAGATTGCCGCTATCCACCGATGAGACGTACGGCGGGTCGAGCGGGCGCAGATCTCGCGTGTCGTACCAGTTGTAGAAATGGCCGCGGAAGCGCTGGAGGCGCTCCATAGTGGCGAGTGCCGCTTGCAATCGGTCGACGGCTTCTACCGTCCCCATCCAGCCGAAATCGCGGGCACTGACCGCGGACAGAAGGTACAGACCGAGATTGGTGGGAGACGTGCGATGCGCGAGCGCCGGCTTGGGGTCTTCCTGAAAATTGTCCGGCGGCAGCATGTGGTCGGTGGTCGTCACGAACGTCTCGAAGAAGCGCCAGGTACGGCGCGCGACCAGCCGCAAAGCGCGAGCGTCCGCGTCTGAGACGGCCACTCGTCCGGCTACGAGCGGCGACAAGCTGGTCCAGCGCGCGACAATCGGCGCGGCGATCCAAGCGATCATGAACGGCAGCGCGGCCGGCCAAGAATCCTTCCCCAACCACCAAAGCGTGACTGCGGCAACGGCAGCGATCGCCACACCCCCCAGCATGTGTCGATAGAACCCGAGCAGATCGAGCCGCGGGCTCACCATCGCCTGACCTGCTGTGACCCAGTCCAGCAGATGCCGGTGGCTCACCA
>CAZILI010000198.1:0-7311 GCA_964539965.1 uncultured Burkholderiales bacterium
CTCTGCGCGCAACTTGCGGTTGGACACCGAAATCACCGCCAACACGGCCAGCAGCCCGAGCGCCACCGGCACGGCGACGCCGAGCAAGTCGCGCCACGCTATGCCGGTCGCGTAGCGAACCGTAAGCCAGCGATTTCGGATGCCGGCGTGCTCTTCCGGTGTGATTGCGGCGAGCGCCTTGGCTAACAGGGCCGCAAGCTCCGGCGAATCCCGGCGCACGCCGAAGTAGAGTTCCGACGGAGCATCTGCCATCAAGGTGGCCACCTTGAGCTGTCCCGCATAGCGCTCTTGAATGAGTTTGCTGACCACGGCCAGGTTACCGACCGTCGCGAACGCTTTGCGCTGCGCGACCGCTTGCAGCGCTTCGCCCGGCGAAGGAGCCGCAAGCAACGTGATATTCGGGTGTTCGGCGTGCAGCCGCGCCTCCAAGAAATGGCCCGCACTTAGCGCGAGTACCTTCTCGTGCACCGCTTCTAAGCCCGCGACGAACGGCGTGCTGGTGCGCGTCACCATTGCGGTGGGCAAAAAGGCGTACGGCCCGACGAATAGGAACTGCGACTCGCGCTGGCTGGTCCGCTCGAGATTGGGGACGAGGTCGAGTGTGCCGGCGGTCAGACCCGCCAGCACCGCCGGCGCCTCCGACTCCCGCGTGTAGGCCAGCCGAACGCCGATGCGCTGCGCCGCCAGATCCAAGTACTCAACGCTTAACCCGCCGACGAGCCCACCTTCTATTTGAGTCAAGGGCGCCGCGCTCAAGTCCAAGCCCACACGCAGCACGGGATGCTGTTGAACGAACGCGTGTTCGGCAGGCGTAAGCCGCAGCACCGGGTCCACCAAAGAGAACGGTCCGGTACTGCGCGCGAAGCGGTCGCGTAGCGCTTGATGCTCCCGGGGTTCGAGGGTGTTGATGGCTTTGCTCAAGACCGCAGCCAGTTCGGGCCAATCCTTGCGCACGCCGAATGCCAGGCTGCCGCTGTCGTAACGCACCGCGGAGCGCACTTCGAGATTGGTGAGATACAGCGTGTCGATCAAATAAGCGGCGGCGATCAAGTTGCCCATGTAGAGATCGGCCCCACCTTCGGCTACCGCTGTGAGCGCGGACTGCGTGTCGGCCACCTCTTTGACCACCGCCCTCGGATACTCACGTCGCACGAACTCGGACAGCGCGTGGCCACGCTCGATAGCGATGCGCTTGCCGGCGAGCGGATCCTGGCTAGAGAACGGGGGAACATCCTTGCGTGCGATCAGAACCGTGCGGCTGCGCAGGTACGGCAGGGTGAAGTTGAGATACGCTTCACGCTCCGGCGTGCGCGCGAGCGAACCGACCAGGTCGATTTCGCCCGTCTTGGTTTTGGCGAGCACCGACTCCCAGTCGGGCTCGACGGCTAGTTCGACGCCGAAGCCGAGGCGCGCCTGCAGCAGCCGCAGGTAGCCTGCCGTGATGCCGTCGTACTGCTTGCCGTCGCCGACTAGATCAAACGGCGGCCAGCCGCTCGCGGCAACACCGACTCGAACCACCCGATGCTGTGCGAGCCAGGCGGATTCCGCCGGCGACAGGTCGGTACGTGGCGCTTGGGCGCTCGGCGTGGGGTGTTGCGCGCACACCGATGAAGACGCGAGGCCTGCGAGAACGAGCGCGGCCAGCCATAGCGCCGTTTGCCGCCGACCGACTCGGCTGCTGGCAGCCCGTGTTGGATCGAACAATGCGTCTTACGCTCCTGCTGGGCATCAATCGTGTTCTTGAGAGTAGGGTACTGTGACAGAATCGAGGCAATTTCTCAAGATAAACAGGGCATTGAAATCGAGCTCGCACGCTCGTGGGCCGGCATGCGAAACCGCGTTTCAGTTTGGACGCCCGAGCGGTTTGCGCCCCAACGCGCGCAACGCGCGATCCTCAATGTCCGTTCGTTGAATCAAAAGCCTTTTCCGAAGTACAATGCGCCGTTCCGCAGAGAAGATAAACGAGCCAAGCTAGGGTTTTGGAGAACTGGATATGACGGCTACCGCTGTGCAAAAGGCGCAGATCATAAAGGACTATCAGCGCTCGGCGAAAGATACCGGATCACCTGAAGTGCAGATCGCATTGCTTACCGGTCGGATCAATGAGTTGACCGACCATTTCAAGGTTCACGTTAAAGATTTCCACTCGCGACGCGGGTTGCTGAAGCTGGTGAGCCAGCGCCGAAGCCTGCTCGACTACCTGCGGCGAGAAGATAGCGACCGCTACCGCGCCGTCATCGAGCGACTAGGGCTACGCAAGTAGCGGCGACATTGGTCGAGGATGCGTGAGAGCCTGCCCTGCCAGGCTCTTATGCATTTGGAAGCACGATTTCGTCGCGGCATTTCATCCATCAAAATTCGTCGCCGCGCGCGGCGGATTCCAACTATAGGGATTGATCAGTGAATCCTCCTATCAAGAAAAGCTTTCAGTACGGCCGGCATAGCGTGACCTTGGAAACGGGCGAACTGGCGCGGCAAGCCGACGGAGCGGTACTTATCAGCATGGAGGACACGGTCGTGCTGGTCACGGTCGTGGCCAATAAGAGCGTGAATCCGGGCCAGGACTTTTTTCCGCTTACCGTCGACTATCAAGAGCGCACTTACGCTGCGGGCAAGATTCCCGGCGGCTTCTTCAAACGCGAGGGGCGACCGTCGGAGAAAGAGACGCTCACCTCCCGTTTGATCGACCGTCCCATGCGGCCGTTGTTTCCTGACGGCTTCTACAATGAGGTGCAAATCATCGCCACGGTGCTGTCATCGAACAACGAAATCGACGCCGACATCGCAGCTATGCTGGGCGCTTCGGCGGCCGTGGCGATCGCCGGTATCCCGTTCGACGGGCCGATCGGCGCTGCGCGTGTCGGCTATCGGAACGGCGAGTATGTGCTGAATCCGACTGCAACCGAACTCAAAGACACTCAGCTCGATCTGGTCGTGGCCGGAACCGAGCAAGCCGTGCTCATGGTCGAGTCGGAAGCGAAAGAGCTGCCTGAGGATGTCATGCTCGGGGCGGTCGTGTTCGGCCACCAGCAGATGCAAGTCGCAATCAACGCCATCAACGAATTGGTCGACGAGGCCGGCAAGGACCTGTGGGAGTGGCAGCCGCCGCAAAAGGACCCGCAACTCGTCGCGCGGCTCGCCGAGCTGGCCGAAGCCGACCTGCGCCAGGCGTATCAAATTCGCAGCAAGCAAGCCCGCTCGGACAAGATCGGCGAGATCAGCGCCCGCGTGACCTCGCAGTTGGTAACACCGGAGTCCGACGTGCATCACGCCAACATGGTGAAGGCGCTGTTTCACGAACTCGAGTCCCGGCTGGTGCGCGGCAAGATACTGGACGGCGAGCCGCGCATCGACGGACGCGATACGCGTACGGTGCGCCCGATCACCATTCGCACCGGGGTGCTCCCGCGCACGCACGGTTCGGCGCTGTTCACTCGCGGTGAGACGCAAGCGCTGGTCACTGTCACCTTGGGCACGGGGCGCGACGAGCAGATCATTGACGCGCTGCAGGGGGAATATAAAGAGCGCTTCATGTTGCACTACAACTTCCCGCCGTTTTCGACAGGCGAGACCGGGCGCGTGGGCGCGCCGCGGCGGCGCGAAATCGGTCACGGCCGCCTTGCCAAGCGCGCGCTCGCGGCCCTGATTCCGAGCCAAGAGGAGTTTGGTTACTCGCTACGGGTCGTATCGGAGATCTTGGAGTCGAACGGATCGAGTTCCATGGCGAGCGTATGCGGCGGCAGCCTGGCGCTCATGGATGCCGGCGTGCCGGTCAAGGCGCACGTGGCGGGGATTGCCATGGGGCTCATCAAGGAAGGCAATCGCTTCGCAGTGTTGTCCGACATTTTGGGCGACGAGGACCACCTAGGGGACATGGACTTCAAGGTGGCGGGTACCGATCGTGGTGTGACGGCGCTACAGATGGACATCAAGATCAACGGTATCACCAAAGAGATCATGCAGGCGGCGCTCAGCCAGGCACGCGAAGGGCGCATGCACATCTTGGATCTCATGAAGCAGGCCATCGCCCAGTCGCGAGCTGAGCTGTCGACGTTTGCCCCGCGCATCATCAGCATGAAGATCAACCCGGAGAAGATTCGCGACGTGATCGGCAAGGGAGGCGCGGTGATTCGCGCCATCACCGAGGAAACCGGCACCACGATCGACATCGAGGACGACGGCACGATCAATATCGCTTGCTTGAGTGCGGAGGCCGGCGAGGCGGCGCAAAAGCGTATCAAAGAGATCGTCGCCGAGGTCGAGGTGGGGGCGATCTACGAGGGGACGGTGCTCAAGCTGCTCGATTTCGGCGCTATCGTTTCCGTGCTGCCGGGCCGCGATGGCCTACTGCATATCTCGCAAATCGCCAATGAGCGCGTCAACAGTGTGGGGGACTATCTTAAGGAAGGGCAGCAGGTCCGCGTGAAAGTCCTCGAGGCGGACGAGAAGGGTCGGTTACGACTGTCGATGAAGGCGCTGATCGATCAGCACGCGGCGGCTCCCGCGCCGCAGTAGCCGGCCGACAAAAAAGGCCAAGCGAAGCCGCTTGGCCTTGGCCTTTGTCTTGTGTGCTGGAGCGTCCCGCCTACTTGGCGACTTGACGCTCGCGTAGTTCTTCTAGCTGCTTGCAATCGATGCACAAGGTCGCGGTGGGCCGCGCCAGTAGGCGCTTGAGGCCGATTTCCGCGCCGCAGCTTTCGCAATAGCCGTAATCGCCGGCGTCGATCTTGGCGATGGTCTCCTCGATCTTCTTGATGAGCTTGCGCTCTCGGTCACGATTGCGCAGCTCCAACGCCATGTCCGATTCTTGACTGGCCCGGTCGTTCGGATCGGCGAACACCGTGGCCTCGTCCTGCATGGTGTGCACGGTGCGATCGATTTCCTCCGAGAGCTCGGCCTTGAGCTGCTCGAGCATCTTGCGGAAGTGCGAGCGCATCCTGGCGTTCATGTAATCCTCGCCCTTCTTCGGCGCGTAGGGCGTGAAGTTCTTTCTGCTCAGTTCGAGTGCCATTTCCCGCTTCGGGCTGAAAAATGAGTTGTGCTTTTTAGCAGAAAAGCCCCCCAGCGGCAAGCCAAAAAAAGTGTATGATTGGCGCCCTTTCCGGGGTGTAGCGCAGCCTGGTAGCGCGCTTGCTTTGGGAGCAAGATGTCGGGAGTTCAAATCTCCCCACCCCGACCAGTGGCTGTCCCGGCGGCTGCCCGTAGCTCAACCGGATAGAGCACCAGCCTTCTAAGCTGGGGGTTGTGGGTTCGAGTCCCGCCGGGCAGGCCACAGCAGCAGCAACGGTGACCGTAGCTCAAAGGTAGAGTCCCGGATTGTGATTCCGGTTGTTGTGGGTTCGAGTCCCATCGGTCACCCCACTTCCTGCAAATCCTCACGCGTGGCGACGAAGAGCTGGCCCGCGCCCGCCGCGGTCTGCGGCCAGGCGAAGGGCACGCGCGGAAACGCATGTTCGAGGGCGGCGCGGCTGTCACCGATCTCGCACACCAGCAGCCCGCGCGGCTCGAGGTGCGCGGCCGCCTGCGCGATGATCCTGCGCACCAGCGCCAGGCCGTCGCTGCCGCCGGCGAGCGCCAGGCGCGGCTCGTAGCGATATTCGCGCGGCAGCGTGCGCATGGCGCGCGCCCCCACGTAGGGCGGGTTGCTGACGATCAGGTCGTAGCGGCGCGCACCCAGCCGCGTGAAGAGGTCCGAGCGCACCAGGCGCACGCGCGCGCGCAAGGCGTGGCGCGCGACATTGCGCCCCGCGACCGCGAGCGCGCCCGCCGCCAGGTCCGAGGCGTCGACGCGCGCGCGCGGAAAGGCCTTGGCGGCAAGGATCGCAAGGCAGCCCGAGCCGGTGCACAAGTCGAGGATGCGGCGCGCCGGGCGACGCAGCCAGGGCTGCATCCGTTCCTGCAGCAGCTCGGCGATATGGGAGCGCGGGATGATGACGCGGCGATCCACATAGAAGGGCTCGCCGGCAAGCCAGGCCTCGTGCAGCAGGTAGGGCAGGGGCACGCGCTCGCGGATGCGCCGTTTGAGGAGCCGCGCGATGCGCGCGCGCTCGCGCGCGACGACCGGCCGGTCCCCCGGCGCGTCGAACGGCAGGCCGAGCCCGCGCAGCACGAGGAACGCCGCCTCGTCGTGCGCATTCGTGGTGCCATGACCGTAGTGCAGGCGCGCCCTGCGCAGGCGGCGGCCGACGTCGCGCACCAGGTCGCGCAGGGTCAAGGCAGCAGCGCGCGCAGCGTGTCGAGGTAGATCTTCGGCAGCCGCTCGAGCGCGTCGAGCTCGATGTGCTCGTTCAGCTTGTGGATGCTGGCGTTGACCGGCCCGAGCTCGACGACCTCCGGGCAGATGTCGATGATGAAGCGGCCATCGGACGTGCCGCCGCCGGTCGAGGGCTGCGGCGCGCGCCCGGTGTGCGCCTGCACCGCGCGGCGCACGGCCTCCAGGAGCCTGCCCTTGCCGCTGAGGAACGGCTTGCCGCCCAGCGTCCAGGCAACGGCGTAGTCCAGCCGGTGTTTGCGCAGCACCGCCTCGAAGCGCTCGCGCAGCGACGCGTCGGTGCTGGCGGTCGAAAAGCGGAAGTTGCACAGCATCACCGCGCTGCCGGGCACCACGTTCTCCGCGCCGGTTCCGGCATTGAGGTTCGACACCTGGAAGCTGGTCGGCGGGAAGTCCTCGTTGCCCCTGTCCCACTCGGTCGCGGCGAGCTCGGCGAGCGCGGGCGCAAGCAGGTGGATCGGGTTCTTCACCTGCTCGGGATAGGCGACATGGCCTTGCACGCCCCGGACCACCACCTTCGCCGAGAGCGACCCGCGCCTTCCGATACGAATCGTGTCGCCGAGCGCCGCGGCCGAAGAGGGCTCGCCGACGATGCAGTAGTCGAGCGTCTCGCCGCGCTGCTTGAGGCGCTCCACCACGCGCACCGTGCCGTCCAGCGAAGGCCCTTCCTCGTCGGAGGTGATGAGCAGCGCGATGGATCCGGAATGCGCGGGCCGCTCGGCGACGAACTGCTCGGCGGCGACGACGAAGGCGGCGATGGAGGACTTCATGTCGGCCGCACCGCGGCCATAGAGCCTGCCGTCGCGTTGCGTCGGTACGAACGGGTCGGAGTGCCACTGCTCCAGCGGCCCGGTGGGTACCACGTCGGTGTGGCCCGCGAAGCAGAGGAGCGGCCGGCCGCTGCCGCGCCGCGCCCACAGGTTGGCGACGCCGTTGACGGTCACGTCCTCGCAGCGGAACCCCGCACGCGCGAGGCGCGCGGCGAGGAGCGCCTGGCAGCCGGCGTCCTCGGGCGTGACGGACTTGCGGGCGATCAGCTC
>CAZILI010000199.1:0-7286 GCA_964539965.1 uncultured Burkholderiales bacterium
TCGGAGCTGGAGGTAACACGCCTGATGCACGATCGCGCGCGCACCGATCGCGAGCACCTCAGTTTCATCGGCGCCGGCGCATACGAACACCATGTGCCGGCGGCAGTCTGGCAGATTGCCACGCGCGGGGAGTTCTACTCGGCCTACACACCCTATCAGGCCGAAGCGAGCCAGGGCACTTTGCAGCTCTTGTACGAGTACCAGTCCATGATGACCCAGCTCACCGCCATGGACGTATCGAACGCGAGCCTGTACGACGGCGCCTCGGCGCTCGCCGAAGCCGCGCTGATGGCGGTGCGCGCGCACAAATCGTCGCGCCGCATTCTGCTGCCGTTGAGCGTGCATCCGCACTATCGGTGGGTAACCGCGGCGATCGTCAAGAACCAGGGCCTCGAGTTGGTCGCGCCGGCTTATGCGAGCGAGGCCGGCAGCACACCGCTCGCCTCGCTGCGGCCGTTCGCCGGCGCCGACTGTGCGGCGCTGGTGATCGCGCAGCCCAATTTCTTCGGCGTGCTGGAAGACGTCGACGCGCTTACCGATTGGGCGCACGCGCAGGGCATGCTGGTGATCGCCGTGGTGAATCCGATCGCGCTGGCGCTCCTCAAGCCGCCGGGTGTATGGGGCGCGCAGGGCGCGGACATCGTCGTGGGCGAGGGTCAGCCGCTCGGTGTGCCGTTGGCCGGCGGCGGCCCGTATTTCGGCTTCATGTGCTGTAAGAAGGACCTGGTGCGACAAATGCCGGGACGCATCGTCGGCCGCACGGTCGATGTCGAGGGTAAGCCCGGCTACACGCTTACCCTACAAGCGCGCGAGCAGCATATTCGCCGCTCCAAGGCCACCTCGAACATCTGCACCAACCAAGGGCTGGCGGTGACGGCGGCCACTATCTACCTGTCTTTGCTCGGAGCGGACGGTCTGCGCGAAGTCGCGCTCGCTTGCAGCGCCAACACGGCACGACTGGCCCAGCGCCTGGCGGCGATCCCCGGTGTCACGCTCGCATTTTCCGGTCCGCGCTTCCACGAGGTCGCGCTGCGCGTCGGCCAGCGAAGCGCGCGCGTCCTCGAGCGGTTAGCCGCCGAGCGCATCTTGGGCGGCATCGATCTGGCGCCCTACTATCCCGAATTGGCCGGCACGCTACTGGCGTGCGTCACCGAAACCAAGACCGCCGAAGACATCGAGGCGTATGCACGCGCGCTCGAGGCGGCCTTAAGCCACGAGTAGATCCCATGCTGATCTTCGAGCTTTCACAAAGCGGACGGCGGGCGGCGGCGCAAGCGCCCACGCTAGGCGAACCGGCCGGAAGCGCGCCGGCTGCGCAGTTCCTGCGCAGCGCGCCGCCCATGCTGCCGCAGGTGTCGGAACTAGACGCGTTGCGCCATTACACGCGGCTGTCGCGGCAGAACTTTTCCATCGATACGCATTTCTACCCGCTCGGGTCCTGCACCATGAAGTACAACCCCCGGGCCTGCAACACGCTCGCCATGCTGCCGCAGTTCCTGGCGCAGCATCCGCTGGCGCCGGCGCACACGCGCGAAGGGTTTCTCGCCTGTTTGTTCGAGCTGCAGGAAATGCTCAAAGACGTCACCGGCATGGCGGCGGTCAGCCTCGCGCCGATGGCCGGCGCGCAAGGCGAGTTCGCCGGCATCGCCATGATCCGCGCGTACCACGACGCGCGCGGGGACCACGCGCGGCGCGAGATCATCGTGCCCGACGCCGCGCACGGGACCAATCCCGCCACGGCGACCATGTGCGGCTATGCGGTCAAGGAGATCAAGACTGATCGCGACGGCAACGTGGATCTCGCGGCGCTCGCCGCCGCGGTCGGCCCGCAAACCGCCGGCTTGATGCTCACCAATCCTTCGACCCTCGGCGTGTTCGAGCGCACCATCCAAGCGATTCAGCGCACCGTCCACGAGGCGGGTGGCCTGCTCTACTACGACGGGGCCAACTTGAACGCGATCTTGGGCAAGGTCAAGCCGGGTGAAATGGGCTTCGACGTGATGCACATGAACTTGCATAAGACCTTTTCGACCCCGCACGGCGGCGGCGGACCCGGCGCCGGGCCGGTCGGAGTGGCGGAGCGTCTGCGGCCCTTCTTGCCCGTGCCCATCGTGGCGCGCGAGGCCGCATGCTACCGTTGGTTGACCGAACACGATCTACCGCAGAGCATCGGGCGGCTGTCGGCGTTCGCCGGCAACGCAGGCGTGCTGTTGCGCGCCTACGTGTACGCCTGCATGCTAGGCCGCGACGGCATGCGCCGGGTCGCCGAGTTCGCCACGCTGAACGCCAACTACCTGATGGCAGAGTTGCGCGGTGCGGGGTTCGACGTCGCCTACCCGCAACGGCGCGCAAGCCACGAGTTCATCGTGACGCTCAAGCGCCTCAAAGACGAAACCGGAGTGAGCGCGATGGATTTCGCCAAGCGGCTCCTCGACTACGGTTTCCACGCGCCGACCACCTACTTTCCGTTGCTGGTGCCGGAGTGCCTGTTGATCGAGCCGACCGAGACCGAATCGAAGCAGACTCTGGACGCCTTCGTCGCGGCAATGAAGCAGATCTTGCAGGAAGCGCGCACCCAGCCGGACTTGGTCAAACAGGCCCCGCACACGACGCCGCTGCGCCGCTTGGACGACGTCAAGGCCGCGCGCGAACTCGATCTCGCGTATCGCGCGCAGCAACCGACGGTCTGATCGGCCGAAGTCGATGGACGGCCCCGCGCCCGGTCCGACGGAAAGCCCCCACAAAGGCAAGACCGGCCTGCGGCGTATCGTCGCCGCCATCGGCTACTCGCTGGATGGCCTGCGCGCCGCGTTCGCGAACGAGGACGCGTTTCGCCAAGAAGTGTTCATGGCGATCATCTTGATTCCGCTCTCCCTGGTCATGCCCGGAGCCGGCAAGTTGGGCAAGGCCTTGATGATCGGTAGTGTCCTCTTCGTGCTTATCGTCGAGTTGCTGAACTCCGCCATCGAGGCGGCGGTCGATCGCATTTCGCTCGAGGACCATCAGCTGGCCAAGCGGGCCAAGGACATAGGCAGTGCGGCGGTGTTCTTAAGCCTCGCCAACGTGGTGGCGATTTGGTTGATCGTTCTGTTGGGTTGAGCCTGGGGAGGGCGGCTCGGGCGCACGACATAAAGGTTCACATCATGCTCCTTGCCGCGGCGTAAACTCTCGCCTTTGCCTTGCCCCCCTTCGGGGAATTCTTGCATGATCAAGAGCTTGCGGCACAAGGTGGTGTTGGTGTCGGCCGTCGCGCTAGTCGTCGTGCTGGCCTTGATGGCGCTTTCGTATGCTCGCCTGGCAACATTGGGCAGTCTGGCCCGCCACGAGGTGACGGATTCGCGCCAAGCGATACTCAACAGCGATCTGGATGCCGCCGGCGCGCGAGCGGCAACCGATGCAGCCAACTATTTGGTCAGCGGCGAGGTTCACTACATCGAGAAGGCGCGCGCCGACTTAAGCGCAGCTAGGCAAGCGCTGGCCGCCCTCGAAGCCAGCGTCGCCCAGCACGGCGCCGATGTGCTTCACGACGAGCAAGACCAGTCGCTGCTGGCAAGACAGCGAGTGCTCATAGGAAAGCTCGAGACGGTCGTGAGCCGCCTGTCGGCCGACGCTCGCAGCCCGCTCACCCGTCAAGCCGCCCTTGCCGCGATCTACGCCTACGCTCCCGAAGCGGATCAGCTGCGGGCCGAAATAGCGCAGAAACGACAAACAGACTTCGCACAAAGCGACGCGAAGCTACGGCGGGCTGCCCGCGACACTCGGCTCGCCGGCGCTGGCGCAGTGGTAGCGCTGGTTGGGCTCATCGCAGCGGTAGCGCTGGTGACGCGACGACAAATCGTACGCCCGATCAACCGGTTGTCGCTTGCCGCCTCCGAGGTCGCCGCGGGCAATCTCGAGCAAGAGGTAGCCATCACCAATCGCGACGAGATCGGAGATCTGCAGGCCGCGTTCAACCAGATGGTCGCCGAACTCAAGCGGCAACGCGACGAAGCCGATGCGCGCGATGGCGAGGTCAAGCGCGCGATGGACGAGACGCGCCGCGCCAGGGAACGCTTGCAACTGGCGCTGCATGGCTCGAAACAAGCGCTGTGGGACCTAGACCTGCGCACGGGCATGATCTACTTGAGCCCGCGCTGGTCAGAGATGCTGGGCGGCGAGGCGAAAGAGACCTACACCCACTTCTGGAAGATTACATCCATGGTCCACTCGGAGGATCAACCCCACGCACGGGTGCTGTTGGTGGCGGCGTTGAAGGGCGCGGCACCCAGCTATCGCGCCGAGGGACGCGTGCGCACACGCACCGGCGGATGGATTTGGATTCTGAGTCAAGGCGAAGTCGCCGAGCGTGACGCCTCCGGCAAGGCGGTGCGCATGACCGGCACCAACGCGGACATCACCGATGGCAAACGGGCGGAAGAGGAGTTGCAAAGAGCCAAGCAAGCCGCCGAAGCGGCCAATCGCGCCAAATCCCAATTCTTGGCCAACATGAGCCACGAGGTCCGCACGCCGATGAACGGCATCATGGGCATGGCAGACCTGCTCCTGTCGACACAGCTTTCCGCCGCGCAGAAGCGCTATGCCCAGACCATCAGTCACTCGGGCGAAACGCTGCTCGCGGTCATCAACGATATCTTGGACTTCTCGAAGATCGAGGCCGGCAAGCTGGAACTCGAGCATCTCGCTTTCAACCTGCGCGAGACGGTAGAGCAGACAGTCGAGCTATTCGCCGAGCGGGCCGACGACAAGCGGCTGGAACTGTTCTACCGCGTCGCGCCAGACACCCCCAGCGGAGTGCGCGGCGATCCGGTTCGCATCAAGCAAATTCTCAGCAACTTCCTCTCAAACGCCATCAAATTCACCGACCGCGGCGAGGTGCTGGTTCAGGTCGAGCGTGTCGCCGGTCCGGCCCATCGTGCGGGCACGGCGCGCATCCGATTCTCGGTCAAGGACACCGGCATGGGCATCGCCCCGGAGCAACGCGAGAGTCTGTTCGAAGCCTTTGCTCAGGCCGATAGCTCCACTACCCGCCGCTACGGCGGCACCGGCTTGGGCCTCACCATCGCCCGCCAGCTGACCCGACTCATGCAGGGGGAAATCGGCGTACACAGCGAGGTCGGTCTCGGGTCCACGTTTTGGTTCGAGCTGCCGCTCGAATTGGAGCCGGCGGTAGAGCCGGCTATGCCGGCGGCGCGACGCGAGTTGGCCGGCTGCCGCGTCTTGATCGTGGACGACAACGCGACCAACCGCACTATCTTGCACGAGCAGGTGGCCGCTTGGGGCATGTTCGGAGTGAGCGCCCTGGACGGCGAGCAGGGCATCGCTGCCCTGCGTGAGGCGCGCGCCCGCGGCGAGCCGTTCCATGCCGCGATCGTGGATATGAAAATGCCGGGCATGTCGGGCATGGAGTTCGCGCGCGCGGCCAAGGTCGATCCGGGCATCGAAGCCGTCAGGCTGGTGTTGCTCACGTCCCTCGGCGCGGCCGGGCAGGCGGCGCGCGCCGCCGGTTTCGACGCGCAGATCTCCAAGCCGATTCGCGCGCACGAACTGCACGCCGCGCTGGCGGCAGCGTTGCGCTCCGGCTTCGACCCCACCGCAACGCACCCGGGGCGGGTCGTGCCTGCCGAGCCGCCATCGGGGCTGATCGGGCGGGTGTTGCTGGCCGAGGACAATCCGGTCAACCAGCAGGTGGCGCTCGCCATGCTCGAGCAATTGAACCTGCGGGCGGATCTGGCGCAAGATGGCCTGGAAGCGATCAACGCTTGGTCGAACCATCGCTACGATCTGATCCTGATGGACTGCCATATGCCCGGAGTCGATGGTTTCGAAGCGCTTAAGCGCATCCGGTCTCAAGAGGCCCGGGCGGGCGGGAAAACGCCGCCGACGCCCATCGTGGCCGTGACCGCCAACGCGCTCGCGGGCGACCGCGAGATCTGTTTGGAAGCCGGGTTCAACGACTACTTGGCGAAGCCTTTTCGCGTGAGCGAATTGCGAGCCATGCTATCGCGCTGGCTGCCCTCTGATACCGACCCCGCCGCGAGCCAGCCGACCGATCGGCCGACGCAGCACGCCGGCGTGCCGCCCAGCGTCGAGGAACCATCTGATCCCATCATCGATCGCAGCGTGCTGGACAGCATTCGCGCCATCGGCGGCAAGGACAATCGCGCCTTGCTGGCCAAGGTCATCTCCAAGTATTTTGAGAGCGCGCCGGAACTGCTGGAGCGGATCCGACAGGCTCACGCGCGCGGCGACCATGAGGCGCTGCGGCTTGCCTCGCACACGCTCAAGTCCAGCAGCGCCAACCTGGGCGCCAATCGCCTAGCCCAGCTATGCCGAGAAGTGGAAATCCAAGCGCGCAACCGCAGCGCCGATGAGATCGCCAGTAAGCTCGCACAACTGCAAGCCCACTACGATCACGCCAGCCAACTGCTGTGGGCGGAGCTATCGGAGATCTCGATATAGAGGGGGTATATCGCTCTATGCGGCTCGTGGACTAAGCTTCAGGCATAATACTGCCGGACGTACCAAGACTCAAGGGAGGGGCAAGACCGAGGCCGGCGTATCCAATGCCGCTTGGCGAGTCCAATCCCGATAGTTCAAGACTTGCCCGCCCTCCCTCACACGTTCGATCGCGTCCAGGGCCAGATCGGCGAAAACCCACTGCGGCGCGTTCAGCTCGCCGACCGCCAGCACCCCGTCGGAGGGAAAATCCCCATCCGGAGGCGTGAAAACGCCCGCTGCGCCCACGTTGACGTCGACGGCAGGCGACCATGCCGCTTCGCCCACGGTCGGCGCCTGGACCACGTAGCACTGGTTTTCGAGGGCTCTGGCCTGGCAGCCGATGCGAACACGGTGATAGCCTGCAAGGGTGTCCGTACAGCTCGGCACCAAGATCAGCCGCGCGCCGGCTTGCGCCTGGCGCCGCGCTGTGAGGGGGAATTCGGCGTCGTAGCATACGTTGATGGCGATGCGGCCGAACTCGGTCGAGAACACCTTTACCTCATCGCCGGGCTTGATAAGCCAACGTTCGTTCTCGAAACGGGTCATGATGAGCTTATCCTGATGCTCGCGGCGACCCGTAGGCGAGAAAAAGAAGGCCCGATTGCGGAACTCCTCCCCCTTGCGCACGGGAAAGCTGCCCGCAACCAAGTAGACGCCGTGTTCGCGCGCCTGCGCCGCCAGCAGATCGAGGTAGCGGGGCAACAGCTCTTGCAGGTGCTCGAGCTGACGGCGAAGGTCCGCGTACACCGCTTGCGGAAACAGAGTCGCCAGTTCCATGCTGGCGTACT
>CAZILI010000200.1:0-7275 GCA_964539965.1 uncultured Burkholderiales bacterium
ACCGCTGACCTCTTGCATGCCATGCAAGCGCTCTCCCAGCTGAGCTATACCCCCAGGAAGGGCGAGATTATAGATTCCGCGGGTTATCGCTGTAAAGCCGGCGGCCTCAGGTGCCGAATCCCTGCAATGCGAGCCTCGCCAAGACCTCGTCTCGTCCAATCACTTCTAAGGTCGCATCGATCGAGGGCGTATTCGGCGTGGCGCACACGAGTACACGAAGCGGCATGGCCACCTGCGCCATCTTGAGCTGGAAATTGGCGCTCTCTTGTTTGAGCGTCCGGTGGATCTCTTCCTTTCGCCACTCGATCGCGCGCAGATTCCGGGCGATCGCCGCGATGGCAGGGCGGTTCTGATCGGTGAGTTGTTCTGCGACGAGAGCTTCTCGCACAGGTTCGCGCTTGAAGAAGTACATCGCCGCGTCCGCCATCTCTTCTAATGTGCCGACGCGGGGCTTGAGTAGATCCGCGACGGCCCTCAGGCGGTGCTCGTCTTCCTGAGTTGAAACCCCTCGCTTCAGCAAGCGTTGACCCAGTTTTCCGGCGAGAGAATGAGAGTCGCCGGCCTTCAGATATTGCTGGTTCAACCACGTCAGCTTCTCGGGATTGAACTGTGCCGGTGACCGACTGATGTGCTGCAAATCGAACCAGTCGACGAACTGCATGACGGCGAAGACTTCCTCATCCCCATGCGACCAGCCGAGCCTGGCAAGGTAGTTCACCAGCGCTTCCGGTAGGTAGCCGTCTTCCTCGTATTGCATGACACTTACCGCGCCGTGCCGCTTTGACAGACGCTCACCGTCGGCTCCCAAGATCATCGGCACGTGCGCGAAGTGAGGCATCGCCGCGTCGAGCGCACGAAAAATATTGATCTGCCGCGGCGTGTTGTTGACGTGGTCATCACCCCGGATCACGTGCGTCATGCGCATGTCGATGTCGTCCACCACCACACCGAAGTTGTAGGTGGGTACGCCGTCTGCTCTCAAGATCACCAAGTCATCCAGCTCTCCATTGGAGATTGCAATCGAGCCTTTCACCAGATCGTTCCACTGCACTTCACCGTGTAGTGGATTCTTGAAGCGCACCACCGGCGAGACGCCATCGGGCGGCCTGCCCGGGGCATTCTCCGGGCGCCAGCGCCCGTCATAGCGTGGTTTTTCGCCGCGCGCGCGCTGCGCCTCGCGCATCGTCTCCAGTTCCTCTTTGCTGGCGTAACAGTAATAGGCCTTGCCCTCAGCGATAAGGCGCTCGGCCACGTCTTTGTATCTGCTGAGACGACGCATCTGGTAGTACGGGCCTTCGTCGTACTCGAGCCCCAACCATTGCATCGCATCCAAGATGGCCTGCGTCGAAGCCTCCGTCGAGCGCTCGGTGTCGGTATCTTCGATGCGTAAGATGAAGGTCCCACCGTGCTTGCGCGCATAAGCCCAGGAAAACAGCGCAGTGCGTGCGCCGCCGATATGGAGATAGCCGGTAGGGCTGGGCGCGAAACGGGTTCTGACGGTCATAGGTTAGCGATTCTTGAATGCGGGCTTACGTTTCTCGGCAAATGCCGCCATGCCCTCTTTCTGATCTTCAGTCGAGAACGTGGAATGGAACAAGCGTCGCTCGAACAGTACGCCCTCCGCCAGCGAAGTCTCGAAGGCACGATTGACCGACTCCTTCGCCATCATGACGATGGGCAGAGACAACTCCGAGATCTGCTGCGCCGTCTTGATCGCCTCCTCTAGCAGTTCGGCGGCGGGAATGATGCGACTCACCAAGCCGCAGCGCTCGGCTTCTTGTGCATCCATCATACGTCCCGTCAACACCATCTCCATAGCCTTCGATTTTCCGACGAAGCGAGGTAAGCGCTGCGTGCCGCCGGCCCCGGGGATGGTCCCGAGCTTGATCTCCGGCTGGCCAAACTTCGCCGTATCCGCCGCCAAGATGAAGTCGCACATCATCGCCATCTCGCAGCCGCCGCCCAAGGCGAAGCCAGCCACAGCGGCGATGATAGGCTTGCGGCATTGCGCCACGCGCTCCCAGCCCGACGTGATGTAGTTGGTCTTGTAGGCATGCATGTAGTCAAATTCCTTCATCGCCTTGATGTCCGCGCCCGCGGCGAAGGCCTTCTCGTTTCCGGTCAGCACCATCGCTTTGACGTTGTCGTCCGCTTCGAACGCGGCGAGCGCGTCGCCCAATTCTCTGATCAGCTCCGGCGACAACGCATTTAGCGCCTGAGGGCGGTTGAGGCGAACGATGCCGACGTTGCCGCGAATTTCGGTCAAGATGTTGTCAAAGCTCATGCGAATTCATCCTCGGGAAGTGAGCGAGCGATCGCGCGCGCGCGTGCGCGGACCACGGTATAGTGCCGATATTCTAAGGCAAGCGAGGTCGATCCTTATGGGCTACCAAACGATTCTGTTCGATGTTGCGGAGAGTGTCGCCACGCTCACACTCAACCGCCCCGAGAAGCTCAACAGCTTCAGCGTCGAAATGCACGAAGAAATCCGCTCGGCGCTCGCATCGATTCGGGCCGATTCGACCGTCCGCGCTTTGCTGATTACCGGCGCGGGACGCGG
Organism: uncultured Burkholderiales bacterium; assembly: GCA_964539965.1. GTDB lineage: Bacteria > Pseudomonadota > Gammaproteobacteria > Burkholderiales > JALYOK01 > CAZILI01. The sequence continues at coordinate 2,561 of CAZILI010000200.1, forward strand.
CTTTTGCGCCGGGCAGGACCTGTCCGCACGCCACGTGCCCATCGATCAGGAAATGCCCGACGTGGGCAAGAGCTTGGACACCAACTTCAATCCCCTCATTCGCCGCCTGCGTGCGCTCGAGATTCCCGTCGTCGCCGCCGTGAATGGTGTTGCTGCCGGTGCGGGGGCCAATCTTGCACTCGCAAGCGATATCGTCCTCGCGGCGCGATCGGCGAGCTTTCTGCAAGCCTTTGTGAAGATCGGCCTTGTTCCGGACTGCGGCGGGAGCTACTTTCTTCCTCGCCTTGTGGGGGACGCTCGAGCGCGCGCGCTGTGCATGCTGGGCGAGAGGATCTCTGCCGAGGATGCCGCGGCGTGGGGCATGATTTGGCGCTGTGTCGACGACGATCGCCTCATGGCGGAAGCCCGCGCTATGGCTGTGCGCCTAGCCAGCGGCCCCACGCGCGCGCTCGCCCTCATCAAGCGGGCTCTTAACGAGAGCCAGGGCAATTCGCTCGACGCGCAGCTCGACCTCGAGCGCGACCTTCAGCGCATCGCAGCGCGCAGCGGTGACTTTCGCGAAGGTGTATCGGCGTTTCTGGAAAAGCGGCCCGCTCAGTTTCGCGGCGCATAGCCGCACCGGTGCGGCTGTTCGCTGGATGCGACCGCCGCGAGGTGGGAGGGACTGCGCGGTCGAGCGAAGGAGAATCGGCTACCGATTGAGCGCGACCGGCGCCGCCTCGAGTGTTGCGGTGCGGCCGAGCGCCACCAATGCCTTGGCGCGCAGTGTTCGAGCGCTGAGATTGTTCGGCTCGGCGTGCGACCAAGCTTCCGTCACCACGAGCAGCGCTTCCCAGTTTTGGTTTTCATCGTGGGCGACGGCCTGCAGGAAGAACGGCAATGCCACGAGCGATCCCATCCAGAACGGCTTGCCGTCGGCGATCGGTTCGACGGCAGCAAACGCACGGTTGGCCGTGACGCTCCTCAGCCAATCTGCCGGCACGACGAAGTGGCGCGCGCCCTCGTCACCGAGCATGAACGCGAGCACGCCGACTAGTTCTCCGCGCGAGTTGAACAGGCCGCCGCCGCTGTCGCCGTGGTGAAAGCCCGCGCTCGTCTCGATCACTTTGCCCCCGTCGTAGTCGTGAAGCTGCTCGACCACACCCATTGCCACACGGGCGCGGCCGCCGAAGGCGTAGCCAAGGGCGAAGACGGACTCTCCGGTCGCCAGCTCGGCGGCCGAAGCGATCGCTACCGCAGGCCGATCCAAGCCCTCTACCGACAACAAGCACAGATCGTGAGCGATATCGACCAGTTGCTCGGTTACTTCATAGACTGAGTCGTCTTGCAGCAGACGGACGCGTGTTGCCGCTTGCGTGACGTGGCATGCGGTGACGGCCTTGCCCCGGTCGACGACGACGGCGCTGCCCGAGGACACGCCGCCGCGCGCATCGATTGCCTGCACCTTCAGTACGCTACGGGCCACCGAGCGAAGGTCGCCGGCATAGCTTGTGAATGCCGTCCCGAGAGCGAGCGCCGTAGCGAGAACGGCTAAGAGGGCGTTGGCGGGCTTGCGATTCTGTCTCTGGAGCATGGCGACCTCGTTGCGGCGTCGGGATATCGGCCGACTAGCAACGAGCGTGCCGGATCGCCGGCAGGCCGTGTGGGTAGCGCGCGCGCTACTCCTGTAAGGGGTAGATCCGGTAGTGTCACAGCGTGTCGGTCACCGCGGCCAAGCCTTGCGACAAAACGACTCGCCCTGTGCCTTTGGAGGGCCGCCAGCTTCGGCTCGGCCGCCGCTCGGGGCCCTGCTTGGGCAAGCCAGGGGGGCCGGGTGCCGCTTGCGGTCGCAAACCTTCGCCGCGCGCGAAGGGCTGCGTTCTCGCCCCGCTAGAACCCGACCGCTTGCCCGTCCTTGCGATGGTCGGAGCCGGCGCAGTAACCGTCCTCCAGCCGGTAGATGAGCTGCGCGCCCCCGCTGCCGAAACGCGGCGTCTTCTCGCCTACGCGATGGCCGCGCCGGCGCAGATCTTCGACGACCGCGGCGTCGAAGCCGTCTTCGAAATAGGCGTTCTGATCGGCGTGCAAAAACCAGCGTCGCGCGTCAGAGGCGGTCTGCGGATTCTGCTCGTAGTCGACCAAGCGGATCACCATCTGCGCATGGCCTTGCGCCTGCATCTCACCGCCCATGACACCGAAACTCATCGCCGGCTTGCCGTTGCGGGTGAGAAAGCCGGGGATGATGGTGTGGAACGGCCGTTTGCGCGGACCGACGCGATTGGGGTGTTCGCGCTGTAGGCTAAAGCCGCTGCCGCGATTTTGCAGGCTGATGCCCGTGCCCGGCACCACGATGCCGGAGCCGAATCCCCTGTAGTTGCTTTGAATGTACGACACCATCATGCCCGAGGCGTCCGCCGCGGTGAGATAGACGGTCTCGCCGCCGCCGGACAGTCCGCTGGCGGGGAATTGCGCGCGCTTGGGATCGATCGATTTGGCGCGCCGCGCCAAATAGTCCGGATCGAGCATCTGCTGCACCGACACCTGCATGGCAGTGGGATCGGCCACATGGCGATACACGTCGGCGAAGGCGAGCTTCATCGCCTCCAATTGAAAGTGCACGCTGTCGGCCGAATCGACCGGGTAGCGGCTCAAATCGACGTGGCGCAAGATACCCAGCATCACCAGCGCGGCGATCCCTTGTCCGTTCGGGGGGATTTCGTGCAGGCGGTAGCCGGCGCGATACTCCTGCGAGGCCGGCTCTACCCAGTCGACGCGGTGACTCGCCAAATCCTCCACCGTCATGGCGCCGCCGCGCGCTTTGGCGTGCGCGGCGATCTTCTCGGCGAGCACGCCCTCATAGAACGCCTTGCCTTTGGTGGCGGCGATCAGAGACAAGGTCTCCGCTTGCGCAGGAAAGCGGAACATCTCGCCCGGATTGGGCGTGCGGCCGTTGGGCATAAAGGCGGCGCCGAACTCGGGCACGTCGACATATTTCTCGGCTTGATGGCGCCAGTTTTCAGCCACGATCGGCGCCACCGCGAATCCCTTCTCGGCGTACAGCAAGGCGGGGACGAAAAGCTCGACGAAATTCAGTTTGCCGTAGCGCTCGTGCAGCGCCGCCCAGGCCGACACGCAGCCGGGGACGGTGATCGCATCCCAACCGAACAGCGGCATGCCGTCTAAACCGGCAAAGCGCTCGGGAGTCCAGGCGGCGGGCGAGCGGCCCGAGGCATTCAAGCCGGTGAGCTTGGTGCCGTCCCACACGATGGCGAAAGCATCCGAGCCGATGCCGTTCATGTTCGGCTCGACCACCGTCAAAGTGATCGCGGTGGCGATCGCGGCGTCGACCGCATTGCCCCCTTTGGCGAGCATCTGCAGGCCGGCCTGCGCGGCGAGCGGCTGCGAGGTGGCGACCACATTGCGCGCCATAACCGGCATGCGCTGGGATGGATAAGGGAAATTCCAAAGCATACAATTGCCTCTGTCAGTGAAATCGGTGAATCGACGGCACGAGCGCGCTTTGACACGCATCAAGCACGCTGCGCGGGCGGCGTGAGACTATTTCGCCTTCGCGTTGTGTTTTCCGGTGGAGATTATTCATGACAACCGACATTCAAGCAATCTTGGGATCCGAAGCCGACCGCCTGCTCGGTCACACCTGCAAGGGCATACCGCGCGAGTCGCTGCACTTGCCCGGGCCCGACTTTGTCGATCGTGTGGTGGCGGCGAGCGACCGCTCACCGAGCGTGCTGCGCAATCTGCAGCTGCTGTTCAATACCGGACGCCTCGCCGGCAGCGGCTACTTGTCGATCCTGCCTGTCGATCAGGGCATCGAGCATTCGGCGGGCGCATCCTTCGCTCCCAACCCGCCGATGTTCGATCCGGGCAACATATGCCAGCTGGCGATCGAAGGCGGCTGCAACGCGGTCGCCTCCACGCTCGGCGTGCTCGGCGCGATGGCGCGCCGCTATGCGCACAAGATTCCCTTCATCATGAAGGTGAACCACAACGAGTTTCTGAGCTACCCCAACAGCTACGACCAAACCTTGTTCGCGAGCGTCAAACAAGCTTTCGACATGGGCGCGGTGGCGGTCGGCGCGACCGTGTACTTCGGCTCGGCCGAGTCGCGGCGGCAGATCTGGGAAGTCTCACAAGCGTTCGCGCAGGCGCACGACCTCGGCCTCGCTTGTATCCTGTGGGCGTACACGCGCAACGCCGCCTTCAAGCATGAAGGCGTGGACTACCACGTCAGCGCCGATCTGTCCGGTCAGGCTAATCACCTCGCCGCCACCATCGGCGCGGATATCGTCAAGCAGAAGATGGCCGAGAACAACGGCGGCTACAACGCGCTCAAGTTCGGCAAGACCCACGCCAAGGTGTACAGCGACTTGACCAGCGATCATCCGATCGACTTGGTGCGTTATCAAGTCGCCAATTGCTACATGGGGCGCGCCGGGTTAATCAACTCAGGTGGCGAATCGGGCAAGAACGACTTGCACGACGCCGTGCGCACTGCGGTGATCAACAAGCGCGCCGGTGGCATGGGCCTCATCTCCGGTCGCAAAGCATTCCAAAAGCCGACCCAAGACGGAGTCGCGTTGCTCAACGCCATCCAGGATGTCTATCTCGCCAAAGCGGTAAGTGTCGCTTAATGGCTGGGGTATATCGCTGATGTGGGCATGTGTCTTGAGTATGGAGCCCTGTACCGGAAGGAGTACCAAGTTTTGGCGGCCCGC
>CAZILI010000201.1:0-7196 GCA_964539965.1 uncultured Burkholderiales bacterium
CACGTCGGGCAGGGCGCGCCCGACGATCACGCTCATGGCGTAGTCGAGATACGAACGCCGCATCTCTTGCTCGAGGCTGACGGGGATAGTCTCTTTAGCGAACGGCTCCATGCGTGGGGATCAAGCCCGAGGAGGAACGGGAGGGGAAAAACTGTTGTAGATTTGCAACAATCTTAACATGATCCCCCCACTGCCGCCAATCACAGGACGGTTTTACTTTTCTTGGAAAACATCGGTAAGGTAGGATAGTCGTAGGGTTTAAAGCGATAAATTCGCTGAAACTCTTGAACAACTGCGACTTGCTCTAGACGTGCGAGTTCGAGTTGGTTCGGAGTACATCTCTGGTAGGCGGAGCGCGAGATGGAGGAATCGCCGCTAACGTACGCGTCCACAGGAGTCGAGCATCGAGCCGACGCGAAGGCCAGGATTCCTAAACGACTTAGGCGGATCGTCGTCAACCAAAGCAGTTTCTTTCTTGGGAGCGAAACATGAATCGATTTCGGATAAGAGCCATGTGCGCGGGTCTGGGGCTGGTGTTCACGGCCTTCGGCTCGAGCTGGGCTGCCGATCTTGGTAACTTAAAGGATGGCAGTGGCAAGGTGATCGGCACCGGTCACGGCACCTGCGTCCAAACCAGCGGGGCGGGCGCAGAAAACTGCCCGCCACCCGCCGCTCCGGCAGCGGCCGCGACTCCTGCCCCGGCGGCTAGCTCAAGCTCATCCGCAGCGCCGGCCGCAGCGACTCAGGTCGCGCAAGCGGCGGGCGGCGGAGGTGGCGCCTCGGCTGGCGTTCCGAATCTGAAAGCCGCGGGACCGAATTCCGCGGTTCGCACAGGCTTCGGCGACTGCGTGAGCACCCCGGGTGGCGAGACGATCGCCGAATGCCAACCCGGAGCGGCGGCGACCGCGCGCTCGGCCGCACCTGCCGCACCCTCTGCCGCGTCTTCCGGCGGAGCGGGTGCCGGTGACGCCGCCGCGACAACGGCAGGACCGGCACAAGCGGCCGCCGGCGGTCATCCCCACAAGATGGGTGAAGTCGGCGGCGTGACGCCGGGCCACCTGGTGGATGCGCAAGGCCATCCGATTCGCAGCGGCGCCGGTGACTGTATCAACCTGGGCTATTCGCTCGGCCCCGATCACCCGGCCGACTGCATCGTTCAACCCAAGGCGCAAGCCAAAGCGGCGCCTCCGGCCCCGCCTGCGCAAGCCGCCGCGCCGACGCCACCGCCCGCACCGCCCGCACCGACGTGCCCAACTTGCCCGGCCTGCCCGAAGTGTGCTGAGCCCGCCGCCGCTGCACCGGCACCGGCGCCTGCGGCACCGGCCGCGGCAGTCCCCGGCACGGTCGCGCGCGTGGCGCCCACCGGCGGCGAGACCGCCCCGCAGGCTGCAGCCGCGCCGAGTGACGGCTCCGCGCCGCCGCCGGATTTCGGACCCGCCAAGTCGGCAGCCGCGAAAGAGGGCCAACCGTTCACGCCGCTGGAAGCGCCCGCGCAGAGCGCTGCCGCCGCAGCGGGTGGAGAGGCCGCCAATCCGCCGCCCGATTTCGGACCGCCGCAAGCCGCGCCGCTGAAGCAGGGTCAGGCGTTCACCCCGCTCGAAGCGCCGGCGACCGGCGTTGCACCGGCAGAAGGCGAGCAAGCCTATACCCCGCCCGCCCCCGTGCCTGCGCCCGCCGAAGCACCGCGCCGAGCTGCTGCCCCGGCCGAAGTACCGCCGCCGCAGCGCCCGGCTGAAGTCGCACAAGCGCCGGCTCCTGCGCCCGCGGCACCGCAAGCCACCACGCCGGGTACCGTGCGCGACGTCGCTCCGAGCGGAGGCGCGGCTGAACCGAAAGCCGAGCCCAAGGCTCAAGTGCAGGCACCGCCGGCGCAGCCCGCGCCCGTGCCCGCTCCCGCCTACGAGAAGATCGAAATCGGCGCGGACGTGCTGTTCAAGTTCGATCGCTACCGTGAGAAAGACATTCTCCCGGGCGGTCTAGAGAAGTTGGACGAGGTCGGCAAGAAGATCGCGAGCTACGAGAAGGCCACCGTCGATCACATCACCGTGATCGGCCACACCGACCGGCTCGGCTCGGACGCCTACAATCAACGTCTGTCCGAGCGCCGCGCCGCGACGGTGAAGAACTACATCGTCGGCAAGGGCGTGGATGCTTCCAAGATCACCAGCGAGGGCCGTGGTGAGAAAGAACCGAAGGTCACTTGCAAGGGCAACAAGCCGACCAAGAAGTTGATCGCTTGCCTGCAGCCGAACCGTCGTGTGGAAGTAGAAATCCGCGGCGTACGGCAAAAGTAAACAACTGCCTCCTCCTTCGAAACCCCGCCTCGAGCGGGGTTTTTTTTCGCAGTCGGTTTCGTGTTAGTGTGACGCCGTGATGGAAATCGACCTACTCATCGAGCCGCGCTGGATCGTGCCGATCGAACCGCGCGCGAGCGTGCTCGAGCAGCACGCGCTCGCGGTGGAGCGCGGCCGCATCGTCGCCATCGCGCCGGTCGACACGGCGCGCCGACTCTGGTCCGCACGCCAGCGCGTTACGCTGCCGCATCACGCGCTGCTGCCCGGCTTCATCAATTTGCACACGCACGCCGCCATGACCTTGCTGCGCGGCATCGCCGATGATCTGCCGCTCATGCGTTGGCTGCAAGAGCGCATCTGGCCGGCAGAAGCGGCGCACGTCGCCGATCAGTTCGTGTACGACGGCACGTTGCTCGCATGCGCCGAGATGCTGCGCGCCGGCGTGACCTGCATGAACGACATGTACTTCTTTCCGGGCGCGGCGGCGCGCGCCGCGCTGACGGCGAAGTTGCGCGCGGCGCTCGGCATCATCGTGATCGAGTTTCCCTCGAGCTATGCGAGCGACCCTCAAGCATATCTACACAAGGGACTCGCTACGCGTGACGCGTTTCGCGGCGAGCCGACGTTGAGCTTCTGCCTTGCGCCGCACGCGCCGTACACCGTATCGGACAAGAGCTTTGCCCAGGTGCTGACCTACGGCGATCAGCTCGAGGTTCCGATCCATATGCACGTGCACGAAACCGAGGACGAGGTGCGCCAGAGCATGACCCAGCATGGTGTACGTCCGCTCGAGCGGCTAGCCAGGCTCGGCCTGCTGACGCCGAATCTCATCGCGGTGCACGCCGTGCATCTGCATGCGAGCGAAGTCGCGCTGCTGGCGCGGCATGGCTGCCACGTCGCGCATTGCCCGACTTCGAACCTCAAGTTGGCGAGCGGCATCGCCCCGCTTGCGGATTTGCTGGATCAAGGTATCAACGTCGGCTTGGGAAGTGACGGCGCGGCGAGCAATAATCGGCTCGATCTGCTGGCCGAGGCGCGCCTAGCAGCACTCCTCGCCAAGGGTGTGACCGGCAAAGCGGAAGTCGTCCCCGCGGCAAGCGCGCTCGAAATGCTGACGATCAACGCCGCGCGCGCGCTCGGAATCGAGCACCGCGTAGGCTCGCTGGTGGCGGGCAAGTCCGCCGATCTGGTAGCGATCGAGCTCGCCGCTCCCGAGGTGACGCCATGCTACGATGTCGTATCGCATTTGATCCATGCCGCTTCGCGCGAACACGTGAGCCACGTGTGGGTGAATGGCGAACTGGTGGTAGACGGCGGCCAGTTGACGCACCTTGACCCGCAAGAACTCGCCGCCAAGGCCGAGGCTTGGGGTCACAAGTTGAAGAGTCACTAACCTCTCACCTCCGCCGCGGCAGCGGTGCATGCTTGGATGAACGTCGATCAACAAGAGCTGAAGAAATTCGAGTCGCTCGCGCACCGCTGGTGGGATCCGGCGAGCGAGTTCAAGCCCCTGCATGACATCAATCCGCTGCGGCTCGCGCACATCGACGCCAAGGTCGGACTGGCCGGCAAGAGCGTGCTCGACGTCGGTTGCGGCGGCGGCATCTTGGCCGAGAGCATGGCCGAGCGAGGCGCCCAGGTGACCGGCATCGATCTCGGCGAGAAGCCGCTCAAGGTTGCCATGCTGCACTTGCTCGAGAGCGGGCAGAAGGTCGACTATCGCTTGGTGTCGGCGGAGCAGCTCGCGCAAGAGCGGCCGAGAAGCTTCGATCTGGTGACCTGCATGGAGTTGCTCGAGCACGTGCCCGATCCCGCAGCGACGGTGCGCGCCTGCGCCGAGCTCGTGAAGCCCGGGGGCTACGTGTATTTCTCGACCATCAATCGCAACGCCAAGTCCTACCTATTCGCCGTGATCGGCGCGGAGTATGTGCTCAAGCTGTTGCCGCGCGGCACGCACGACTATGCGAAATTCATCAAGCCTTCCGAGCTTGCTCAGTTCGCCCGCAGCGCAGGGTTAGCTGTCGACGAGGTCGCTGGCATGCGCTACCACCCGCTCACCCGGACCTACTCGCTGGGGCGCGACACCGACGTCAACTATCTCATAGTGTGCCGCTCTCTCTAGACAGGTCTGCGGGGAATTGCAGGGGTATAGCCTCACCGGCCGCATCTGGATGCGGCTTTCCTCTACCCTACATATAGGAGTATATGAAAGAAAGCATCCGGGGCGTGCTGTTCGATCTAGACGGTACGCTCGCCGATACCGCGCCCGATCTGGGCTTTGCGCTCAATCAGCTGCTGCTTCGCCGCGGTCGCGCAGCCCTACCGCTGTCGACGATTCGCCCGCGCGTATCGCACGGCGCGCGGGGCATGCTCGCGGTGGGCTTCGGCCTGCTCCCCGACGATCCCGAGTTCGCAGCGCTGCGCGATGAGTTCCTGCAAGTCTACGAAAGCAATCTGTGCCGCGAGACGCAGCTCTTCGCGGGCATGACTGAACTGCTGCTCGAACTCGAGCGAGCGAAGCTGCCTTGGGGCATCGTCACCAACAAAGCGAAGCGCTTTACCGAACCTCTGATCGATGCGCTGCAGCTCAGCGCGCGAGCGGGCTGCATCATCAGCGGTGATTCGGCGGCGCGCGCCAAGCCGCATCCCGACACCTTGATACTGGGTAGTCAGCAACTGGGGATCGCCCGCGAACAAATCGTCTATGTCGGCGACGACGAGCGCGATGTGATCGCGGCGCGCGCTGCCGGCATGCGTGCGGTAGTCGCCTTGTATGGTTACCTCGGCGTCGATCGGCATCCGGACCACTGGGGCGCCGACGCGCAAATAGAACACCCGCTAGCGTTGATGCCTCTGCTGACATAGCGTTGCGCAAATGCGACACCCTGCCCTACCCGCATCAGGAAAATCGTTGCCGATCAAAGGGCTCCCAATCATGCCTTCGGTATAATCTCGGAATCCATTCTCGGAGTCCTACCCATGACAGAATCCACGCCGCGCCTTTCGATCGTTGCCTGTGTCGTATGCTTGGCCTTGAGCGGCTGCTCGTGGCTGCCTAAGTTCTCCACGAAGTCCAAGCCCGCCGACTCCATGGTGGCAACTTCGGAGGAGCGCGCGGCGCCCGCCACTGTCGGCGGCGCGAGGGGATCGACCTTGCTCGACAGCAGCGGCCGTCCGATCGGTACCGGCCACGGGCCTTGCGTCGATTTGGGCTACGCCGTCGCTGCAGGCCAGGGCGGCGGGCAGGATTGCTTGGGCGGGCAAGCCCAGCCCATTGCGGCCGACGCGGCGCCGCGAGAGGCGGCGGCAGAGGCGGTGCCCGCGCCGGCACCGGCCCCAGCGGCGCCTCAAGCCGCTGCCCCCGCCCCCAGCGCGCCGCGCCCGAACGGCGCAGCAGTAGCGACCCCGGTCCCGCCCGCGCCCACCGCAGCAGTGACCGAACTCCCACCCAAGCCGGCCGGAACCGAGCCTGCGCCTGCGAGCGAGAAAATCACTTTGGCCGCTGACGTGCTGTTCGGCTTCGGCAAGTCCATCCTCACCGCCGACGGCAAGGCCAAGCTCGATGAACTCTCCAAGCACGTACTTGGCTACGACCCCGCTTCGATCGAGCGAATCTCGGTGGTGGGTCACGCCGACCGGCTCGGCTCGAAAAAGGTCAATCAGCGCCTGTCGAAACAGCGCGCCGATACGGTCAAGACCTACCTCGCCGAACAGGGAGTGAGCCGCGAGCGCATTCAAAGCCAGGGTAAAGGCTCCTCGCAACCCGTGGTCCAATGCAAGGGCAAGAAGAAAACGGACAAGCTCGTTGCGTGCCTGCAGCCTAATCGGCGCGTCGAGGTGCAGATCACCGGACACAAGCGGGGATAGCCGTGTTGGCAGCCACAAGCCAAGCCTCGTCGACGAGACGAGGCTTTTTTGTCGCCGCAATAGGTTCTAACTAAGCGAACATGGAAAGCAGTACCTTGCTGTGGATCCTCGCCGTGATTCTCGTGATCATCGGCATCGCCGGCACCTTGCTGCCGGTGCTGCCCGGCGTGACCTTCGTGTTCGGCGGTCTACTGCTGGCCGCCTTTGCCGAGGATTTCCACAAGGTCGGCGTTTGGACCTTGATTATTCTCGGCGTGCTCACCGCGCTCGCCATGGCGGTGGACTTCTTCGCCGCTGCGCTGGGCGCCAAGCGCCTAGGAGCAAGCCGTCAAGCGATCATCGGGGCCACGGTCGGCACCGTCGCCGGCATCTGGTTCGGATTGGTCGGGCTATTGCTCGGCCCCTTCGTCGGAGCGACGGTGGGCGAGTTGCTGGCGCGGCAGGACTTCGGCCAAGCGAGCAAAGTCGGATTCGCAACCTGGCTAGGACTTGCCCTAGGCGCAGCGCTCAAAGTCGCCATCGCCTTCACCATGGTCGGGGTGTTCCTCGCCGCGTACCTCCTGTCCTCGCGTGGTTAGCCTGCGTATAATGTTTCCTTCGCGCGGAACCAATCAGCGCGAAGCAAGCTCGAAGTAGCAGGGGGGCGACATGGCTTCGACGTGGGTCGCGAAGCAGCGCGGGGCATACCGAGGACCAGAACACCTCGTAAATCCATCTGGAAACTTATAGTCGCCAACGACGACAACTACGCCCTAGCCGCCTAATACCGGCTAGGCTCTGCACCGGCTTTCTCGTGGGTCGGATCTGAGGCCGCAAGGCCAAGGAACGCAGAGTCATTCGTGCGAGATCGCGTCCTGCAGGGTCACTTTGCAACGGCGCTAAAAAATAGGTGACTCGCCCTGTGAGGGCCTGCCGATCGGCATGCACAGGGTCAAACGCAAATAGCTCGGCTAAGTATGTAGAACCGACTGTGTAGGGCTTGCGGACGCGGGTTCGATCCCCGCCGCCTCCACCAATCGAGTACGAAAAAAGCAC
>CAZILI010000202.1:0-7176 GCA_964539965.1 uncultured Burkholderiales bacterium
ATTGGGGCAGTACGGATCGCCCACCCGCGCGAACAGCAAGCGCAGATAGTCGTGGATCTCGGTGACGGTGCCGACGGTCGAGCGCGGATTGTGGCTGGTGGCCTTCTGCTCGATCGAAATCGCGGGCGACAGGCCCTCGATCATGTCGACATCGGGCTTTTCCATCAGTTGCAGAAACTGGCGCGCGTAAGCCGACAGCGACTCGACATAGCGGCGCTGGCCTTCCGCGTACAGGGTGTCGAAGGCGAGCGAGGACTTGCCCGACCCCGACAAACCGGTGATCACGACCAACTTGTTGCGCGGCAGGTCGAGGTGAACGTTCTTGAGATTGTGAGTCCGCGCGCCGCGTATTTTGATGCAATCCATGGTCTCGGACGCGTGAGCCAAACCTGCTAATATACGTGATTGGTCGAGTTTCCCCAATAACGCAAATGGCTTCGCCCTCCCGCTTCTCGGCCGAAGAATTGCGCGCGACAGTCAGTCTCGCAGGCATCTTTGGGCTGCGGATGTTTGGGCTGTTCATCATCCTGCCGGTTTTGAGCTTGTATGCGGCGCGTCTACCGGGCGGCGACAATCACACTTTGATCGGTATCGCCCTGGGTGCGTACGGCCTCACGCAGGCGCTGTTGCAGATCCCCTTCGGTTGGATGTCGGACCGCTACGGCCGCAAGCCCGTGATCTATTTCGGGCTCGCGCTGTTCGCGCTCGGCAGTCTCATCGCCGCGCTGGCGAGCGACGTCTACTTGATCATCTTGGGACGGGTCGTCCAAGGCGCCGGCGCGATCTCGGCGGCAGTGATCGCACTCACGGCGGACATCACGCGCGAAGACAACCGCACCAAGGCCATGGCGGTGATCGGCGCCACCATCGGCCTCACCTTTGCGCTGTCGATCGTCATCGCGCCGGTGTTGAATCGCTGGATCGGCGTGCCCGGCATTTTCGCGCTGACCGGCTTGCTTGCCTTGGCCGCGATGCTGGTGTTGCGCTTGGCGGTGCCGGACGGCGATGCCGCAGCACCCGCGACCCGCTCGGGCTTGGCGGCCGATTTTGCGCGCGTACTCAAGAATCGCGAGTTAGCACGGCTTAACTTCGGTATCTTCGCGCTGCACGCGGTACTGATGGCGCTGTTCGTGGTGGTGCCGTTCTCCCTCGAGCGTTTGGGGCTCGCCGGCGATCATCATTGGCAGGTCTATCTGCCGGTGATGTTGGGCTCGTTCGTGCTGATGCTGCCGTTCATCGCCATGGGCGATCGCGCTCGCGCGCAGACCGGCGGTTTCGTCGCCGCGCTCGCGCTGCTGGCGATCGGCACCGCTGTCATCGGCTACGGCCAGCAATCGTTGTGGATCTTGTGTGCCGGGTTGGTCGTGTTTTTCACCGCGTTCAACGCGCTCGAAGCAAGCTTACCGTCGATGATCTCCAAGGCGGCGCCGGCCGGAACCAAAGGAACGGCCATCGGCGTGTACAGCAGCGTGCAGTTCTTGGGCACGTTCTTCGGCGCCGCCGGCGGCGGCTGGCTGTCGCAGCACTACGGCGCGCGCGCGGTGTTCGTGGCGAGCACGGCCCTGGCGCTGATGTGGCTCGGCGTGGCGTTGGCTTCGCGCGGCGCGAACGCTGAGGTGATGCGCCTGCCCACGCCGCAGCTCGGCGACGGCGAGGCGCTCGACTTGTCGCGGCGTTTGTCGGCATTGCCCGGCGTGCGCGAGGCGATCGTGGTGGCGCGCGAGCGCATGGCCTATTTGAAAATCGACCGCAACGTGTTCGATGAACGTCGCGCGTTGAGCTTGCTGCAAGGAGGATGATTCATGGCGTCGGTTAACAAAGCAATTCTGATCGGCAACCTGGGACGCGATCCCGAGGTGCGCTACATGCCGGACGGCCAGGCGGTGGCCAACGTGTCGCTGGCCACCACGGAAACGTGGAAGGACAAGAGCGGAGAGAAGCAAGAGCAGACCGAATGGCACCGCGTCGCTTTCTTCGGCAAGCTCGCCGAAATCGCCGGCGAGTACCTAAAGAAGGGCAGCCCGATCTACGTCGAAGGCCGCATCCGCACGCGCAAATGGCAAGACAAAGAGGGGCAAGAGCGCTACACGACCGAGATCGTCGCCGATCGCATGCAGATGCTCGGTAGCCGCAGCGGCATGGGCGGCGGCGCGGCGGCCGAAAGCGGCTCCGAGCGCAGCGCGCCGGCGCCTGCGGCCGGGCAGGGTAAGGCAACGGGATCGAAATTCGACGATTTCGAAGACGACATACCGTTCTGACCGAGTCGGTTGTGGCGGGCTCGGCCGGCGGTTTTCAGAATAGGGGGGTCCCATGAAGATCATCTTTGCTGACGACCACAAGCTCGTGCGCGAAGGCATCATTCCCTTTCTCAAGGGGCTGGCCGACGACGTGCAAGTGCTCGAGGCCGAGAGCTGCGAGCAGGCGCTTGCGCTCGCGCAACAGCATCCCGATGCCGATCTGGTGCTGATGGACTACGTCATGCCGCCCGGCCTGGACCGGCTCGCTGCGGTGAAGGCGTTTCGCGACAAGCATCCGGAGTTGCCGCTGGTGATCTTGTCGGGCATCGATGAAGTCGACGATATCGAGCAGGTGCTCGACGCCGGCGCGCTCGGCTTCGTGGAGAAGAAATCCGCGGCGCAGGTGATGATGAGCGCGCTGCGCCTGGTGCTATCCGGCGGCGTGTATATCCCGCCGGTGCTGCTCGGCCGTGGTCCGGGCGGCTCGCCCGAGCGGGCCAAGTCGACCGCCGAAGCGCATATGCCCACCAGCACGCGACCGGAAGGCGGCAATCGGCTCGAGACCTTGACCGAGCGGCAGACGCAGGTGCTTGAACAACTCGCGCAAGGCAAACCCAACAAATTGATCGCGCGCGCGCTGGGGCTGCAAGAGGGCACGGTGAAGATGCACTTGGCGACGATTTTTCGGGTGCTCAACGTCAACAATCGGGTCGAGGCCGTGATCGAGGGGCAGAAGCTGCTGCAAGGGCGCGGCAAGTAGCGACCGTCGTCCCTATCTCCTACCGGTATAGGGCGTGAAGCCCAGTCCAGAAGCGGCTCTCACGCCTATACCCCAGAAAGACGCACAGGGCTAGGGGATATCCCCCTCGACCAGCTTGGCCAGCAGGACTAGCGATTCCTGCCAGCCCAGATAGCAAGCTTCCAACGGAATCACCTCAGGCAGGCCCTCTTGCAAAATATTCAACTCGGTTCCGCAAGACACCTTGCGCAAGCTCACGGTCATTTGAATTTCGCCCGGCAGGTTGGGGTCGTCGAACTTGTCCGTGTAGCGCAGGCGCTCGTTCGGCACCAATTCGAGATAGGTTCCTCCGAACGAATTGCTGTGTCCGGTACCGAAGTTGGTGAACGACATCTTGTAGTTGCCGCCGACCCTGGCGTCGAGTTGATGGACCTTGGCCGTGTAGCCGTTAGGCGCCATCCACTTGGCCAGGGCGTCGGGTTCGAGGAACGCTCGATACAGCTTTTGGGGCGTAGTACGCAGAACGCGATGCAGACGGACGGTATGTGCCATGGCCATGCTCCTTCAGTGTGGTGAATAGACTATGTGGATAGTCGATCGGACTCGACAGAAATCGACATGGGCGCACGCCAACTTGTTTTCCGACCCCCCCGCCGATCCGGCGTCGAGGGCCACGAGTCAGGAGGAAGACTCTCGATCTTGGATCGTTTGCTTCGCCTCGCAGGAGACGCGAGTTCCAGCCAGTGCGGGCGTACTAGCTGGTCGCGGCGTCTGGCAGCTCGCGCGCCGGCGCTTTGACCAGTGCGTTGATGCTGGCGCGTAGCCGCGCCGGTGCGACCGGCTTGCTAAGTAGCTGATAGCCGCTCGCTTGCGCCTCGCGCAACAAGTCGGCGGTCATATCGCCGCTTAAGAGCAGGGCGGGGACTGCCGTTCCGCGATTGCGGCGTATCTTGGTGATCGCATCGATGCCGGTGAGGTCGTGCTGTAGCCGATAGTCGGCGATCACCAGATGCACCGGCCGCTGCGCCGGGCCGAGCTTGGACATGGCCTCTTCGGCATCGGCCGCCACCGTCACTTCGGCGCCCCATTCCTCCAACAGCACGCGCATGCCTTCGCGCACGCCCTGCTCGTCGTCGATCACCACGATGCTGGTGCCCGACAAATTGCCGCGCAGCTTGGGCCCGTCGCTATGAGCTGCAAGCGGCGCGAGACTCAGCTGCCCGCGCGGTACGACGACGCTGAAGGCCGAGCCACGGCCGGGGCTGGAGCGCAGCGCCACCTTGCAGTCGATCAGTTCCTCGATGCGCTTGACGATGGCAAGACCCAGACCCAGCCCTTTGCGCCGATCACGCTCGGGATTGCCGACTTGATAGAACTCGTCGAAGATTCGCCGATGCTGTTCGGGCGCGATGCCGACGCCGCTGTCGCGCACCTCGATCTTGACGCGGCCGTCACGGCGGCGCCGACAGGCCAGCAAGATGGCGCCTTTCTCGGGCGTGTAGCGGATCGCGTTGGC
The DNA here is from genome assembly GCA_964539965.1 of uncultured Burkholderiales bacterium. Lineage (GTDB taxonomy): Bacteria > Pseudomonadota > Gammaproteobacteria > Burkholderiales > JALYOK01 > CAZILI01. The sequence continues at coordinate 4,493 of CAZILI010000202.1, forward strand.
GACCAGGTTGCGCAGCACGCGCACCAACAAGGTCGGATCGCTGTACACCGCCGCTTCGGTCGGCACAACGCGCAGGCGCACGCGCTTCTCCGCAGCCTGCGGTGTGAAGTCGGTGCGGATTTGATCGAACAAGTGATTCAGCGAGAAGTTCGACAGCTTGGGCACGATCACGCCGGCGTCGAGTTTTGAAACGTCGAGCAACTCGTTGAACAGCATCTCGAGCGCCTCTACCGAGGTGTTGATGTTGTTGACGATGCTGCGCACTTCCGGGTAGTAGATCTTCTCGTTGAGCGCTTCGGTGAACAAGCGCAGCGCCTGCAGCGGTTGGCGCAAGTCGTGACTGGCGGCGGCCAAGAATTGCGACTTGGCGCGGTTCGCCGTGACCGCGTCCTCTTTCGCCCGCTCGGCCGTGTTCTTTTGTTCTTTCAATTGCTCGATCAAGTCCAAGTTAGCCAAGCTGATATGCAGCGCTTCGGCGATCAGACGATTTTGCCGCACGCCATAACCAATGAACGAAACCAAGAAGATGCCGCAGATGGCCGCGATCGCCAAGTGGATGGGATCGCCCTCGATCAAGGTGCGTACGGTGAACGGCAACACCAAGGGGAAGGCATAGGCGAGATAGCTCGGCAAATAGAAACCGAGCACGGAGGTCGCGCCCGCGCAGATGCCGAACAAGCCGGTGAGCAGCACCATTTGGTGCGGCATCGAGCCGGGCACGAACATGATGACGCCGGCGCTGCCCCAAATGCCGGCGGCGATCACCGAGCCCACCACGTGATAGCGTGCCCAGCGGTCGTGCACTTCGATCGCCTCGGCGTCTTTCGGATAGCGCAAGAACAGCACGAAGCGCAGCGCCGAGATGAGGTAGGTCGCGCCGAGCCAAATCAAAAGCTTCCAGTGCGACACCTGCTGCCACATCATGATGGCGAACAGCAGCGCGCCGATCGCCGCCGGAATCGAGCCGGACAGATAGGTTCGATACAGCAGGCGAATCTGCTCGCGGCGCACGCGCGCGGCTTGCGACGGGGTGACGGCTTCGGCGTCGGCGTGCAAACCGCGCGGGAAGAACGGTTTTAGCTTCCACATGATGGCTAGTCGGACTGGGTTGGCGCCCGCATCGAACCGCAAGCGCAGGTCATATTATTCTCTTCCCACATCTGGCGAGCTACGGCCGATCGGTTGCGCCGCCGCCTCCGCCGCGCGAGCGCTATGTCTTTCGGCATAGGCCAAAAGTCCAGGCGGCTCATTTCTCCAGCGCACTTGCCAGCACTCGTGCGACGTGCACTGCCTCGCGGCCGGCACCGTCGCGGATCTGATGGCGGCAGCTGGTGCCGTCGGCGACGATGAGGCTTTCCGCTTCCACTTTGCGCACCGCGGGCAGCAGACTCGCCTCGGCCATGCGCATCGACAGATCGTAGTGCGCCGCCTCGTAGCCGAACGCGCCCGCCATGCCGCAGCAGCTCGACTCGACGCTCTGCACTTCGAGCTGCGGCACCAGCTTGAGCGTCGCCTCGACGGCGCTCATGGCGTCGAACGCTTTTTGATGACAGTGGCCATGCAGCAATGCGCGCCGGGGCAAAGCGCGCAGCGGGAGCGAGAATTCACCGCGCTTTGCCTGCGCGGCGATGAACTCCTCGAACATCTTGGCGTGACGCGCGATCGCCGCGGTCTCCTCGCCGGGCAACAAGCTCTGCAGCTCGTCGCGCAAGGTGTAAAGGCAGGCGGGCTCCAAGCCGACGATATCCACGCCACGTTGCGCCCACGGCGCGAGCGCGCGCACCAGGCGCGCGGCTTCGGCCTTGGCCTCGTCGACCAGTCCCACGCTTAGCAACGTCCTGCCGCAGCACAACGGGCGATCCACGCGCGGATAGCGCACGCGCACGGCACCCGCCTCCAGCACGGCGAGCGCGGCATGGAGGTTCTCCGGCTCGAAGTAGCGGTTGAAGGTGTCGACGAACAGCACGGCCTCTCGGCTCGACGCGCTCGCGCCGCCGCCGTCGCTCGGTTCGGCATCGGTGCGGTCGGCGCGAAAGTAGTCTGCTCGCCAGCGCGGCAGCGGCCGCCGCGCGCTGAGACCGCCCCACCGCTCGCTCGCCGCCGCGAGCCACGCACTGCGGTTGCGCAGATTGAGCAAGGGCGCGAAGCGGCTCGCCGCAGCGGCGTAGCGCGGCAGATAACCGACCAGCTTGTCTTTGACGGTTAGGCCGTGGCGGCGGCGATAGTGGTGCATGAATTCGATCTTCAACTTCGCCATGTCCACCCCGGTCGGACACTCACGCTTACAGCCCTTGCAGCTGACGCACAGTTGGAGGGTTTGGTACATCGCTTGCGAGGTCAGCGAATCGGGCCCCAACTGGCCGGACAGCGCGAGCCGCAGCGAGTTGGCGCGCCCGCGCGTCAGATGCTGCTCGTCGCGCGTGACGCGATAGGACGGGCACATCACGCCGGCGTCGAATTTGCGGCAATGCCCGTTGTTGTTGCACATCTCGACCGCCCGATGCAGGCCGCCCCAGGCCGACCAATCGAGCGCGCTCTCGATCGGGATGGTCTTGTAGCCCGGCGGGTAGCGAAACAGCGTCCGATCGTCCATCTTCGTCGGCCGCACGATCTTGCCGGGGTTCATGAGATTGCGCGGATCGAACAGCGCTTTGACTTCTTCCAGCGCGCGCACCAGCTTCGCG
>CAZILI010000203.1:0-7176 GCA_964539965.1 uncultured Burkholderiales bacterium
AGCCGATAAAGAACGCAGGAGCATCCATGAACGCGCCGCTAGCCGATACCACCCCGCGCCCCACCAAGAAACTCTCGCCTGCAGACGTCGCGCGGTTCCATCAAACAGGCTATCACTTTCCCCTGCGTGTGCTGTCCGCCGAAGAGGCGCAGCGCTATCGCGCGCGCCTGGAGGCGTTCGAAGCCCAGAACGGCGGGCCTCTGTCCGGCTCGCTGCGCAACAAACCGCACCTGCTGTTCACTTGGCTAGACGAGTTGATCCGCCATCCCAGCATACTCGATGCGGTCGAAGACGTGCTCGGCCCGAACCTACTGGTGTGGAGTTCGAGCTTTTTCACCAAAGAAGCGCGCGACGCGGGCTATGTATCCTGGCACCAAGACTCGACCTATTGGGGATTGAGTTCCCCGGATGTCGTGACCGCCTGGGTGGGTTTTACCGACAGCACACTCGAAAACGGCTGTATGCGCGTCATCCCGGGCACACACTTGATCGACCCGCTGCCGCACAAGCACACCTTCGCACCGGACAACAATCACACGCGCGGGCAAGAGGTGCAGGTCGATGTCGATGAGAAGCAGGCGATCGATGTCGTGATGACGGCAGGAGAGTTCTCGCTGCATCACGTGCGCTTGGTGCATGGATCACCACCCAACCGCTCCGGCGATCGCCGCATCGGCTTCGCCATTCGCTACGTGCCGACCTATGTGTACCAAACCGCCGGCCCTCGAGACACCGCGATGCTCGTGCGGGGAGTGGACGAGTTCCATCACTTCGACCTCGAGCCACGCCCCAGGGTCGATTTCGGCGAAGCCGAGCGGGCGATCCACGCACGCATTACCGACGAGGCGGCGCGCATCCTGTATCGCGGCACCGATCGCGTACCGGGTGCAACATCGAGCAGCTAATCAAAATATCTGAATACGGGCCGTTCATGTCCCGGCCTGAGTAGAAGCGCCGACGCGACCACCCTCCGACGAGAGAGGCGTTTACTTCCCATGAAATCATTCGGATTTCTTGAACATCTCGGTTCGCGCCGCGCGGTCTTGTCCTTGCTCGCCGTCACGCTCGCGGTGTTCGTCACCCTCACTGCCGGGTTGGCCCGCGCGGGCGAGCCGATCAAGTGGAAGATGATGACCTTCTGGCAAGGCGGAACCATGCCGTTCACCCTGTTCGAGGCCTTCGCGCAAAAGGTAAAGACAGCCTCTCAAGGCCGGCTTGCGATCGAGCCGCTGGCGGCCGGGTCGGTAGTGGCCGCGGCCGAGAGCTTGGACGCGCTGTCGAGTGGAATTCTCGACGCGCAATACGGCGGCATCGGCTACTGGGCGGGTAAGGATCCTGGCTTCGCCTTACTGTCCGACCCGCAAGGCGGCTTCGAGACCGCAGAGCAAATGCAAGGCTGGCTGTATCAAGGCGGCGGCATGCAGATCGCGCGCGACATGTACAAGCGTTACAACGCCTACTTCGTCGGCGGAGTGTGGCACGGCATGGAATCCCTGGTGAGCAAAAAGCCGTTGCGCGGTGTCGCCGACTTCAAGGGCCTGAAGGCGCGCGCGCCGCAGGGCGTCGAACAAGACATCTTTAGGCTGCTCGGCGCGGCGCCGGTGAATCTGCCCGGCAGCGAGGTCTACACAGCGCTGGAGCGGGGAGTCATCGACGCCGCCGACTGGAGCACCTTGTCCATGAACGAGGAACTCGGTTTTCACAAGCTCGCGAAGTATCCCACCTACCCCGGCTTCCACTCGCTGCCCATGGCGGACGTTGCGGTCAACATGAAGCGCTGGAGCGCGCTACCCGACGACCTCAAGGCCATCGTCGACCACGAAGTAAAGGAATTCTCCCTCGCGATCGCAAAGAAGGCGCACGAAGAAGACGAGAAAATCGCCGCCGGCGCGAAGGCGCGCGGCGTGGAAGTCATCGACTGGAGCAAAGAAGAGCGCGCCAAGTACCGCAAGGTCGCGCAAGGTGTCTGGAAGGACTATGCCGGCCGCAGCGACAATGCGAAGCGAGTCTACGAGTCGCAAACCGCATACATGAAGAAGCTGGGATTGCTGCAATAAGGCTTTGACGGGCACAAACTTCGTCGACGCGCTTCACTCACCCAAGAACAACGCCGCGCCTTGACCGGGTTCCAACGCCTCACCACTCTCTCGGGCCGCTTGGCGAGCCTCGTCTTCGTCGCCATCGTCGCCGTCACCGCCTATGAAGTGACCATGCGCTACTTGTTCAATGCGCCGACCATCTGGGCGCATGAAGTTTCGGTGCTGCTCGCGGCAGGCGCGTTCCTGATCGGCGGCCCGTTCGTGCACCAAGAGCGCGGCCACATCGTGATCAGCGCGCTGTACGATCGACTGTCGCCGTCGGTGAAGCGCCGCGCCAATGTGCTGGTGTCGCTGTGCGCGCTCGCGTTCTTGTGTTTTCTCGCCTACGCCGCCGCGCAGCAAGCCTACCAAGCGCTCGACATCGGCGAGCGTTCCGGCACCGCGCTGGACTGGCCGACGCCGACGATATTGAAATGCCTGTTCGCGCTCGCGGCGGCGTTCATGGCGCTGCAGACCTTGGCCCATCTGCGACACGACTTGAAGGTGCTGCTCGACCGTGGCTAGCGAGCCAGGCTTGGACGCGCGGCGCGACGCCGGTCGGCTTGGCCTTCGTCCTCTCGCCTCGACCTTTCCAGCCTCGCTCTGACATGTCCATCGAGTGGATCACCGCGCTCATGTTCGGCAGCATGATTCTGTTGCTGTTGCTCGGTGTACCGCTCGCTTTCGTCACCGGGCTGATCGCGATCGTGTTCGGCCTGGGCCTATTCGGCGAAGGCGCATTGCAGCTGATCGCGAGCCGAATCTACAGCTTCATGAGCGAGTACGTGCTCGTGTCCGTGCCCATGTTCATCATGATGGCCTCGATCATGGAGCGCTCCGGCGTGGCGAAGGACTTGTTCGACGCCATGCGCGTATGGGCGGGCAAGCTGCCCGGCGGGCTCGCGATCCAGACCATGATGGCCGCTACCATCATGGGCGCGATGACCGGCATCATCGGGGGCGAAATCGTACTGCTCGGCCTGATTGCGCTGCCGCAGATGCTGCGTCTGGGATACGAGAAGCGGCTCGCGATCGGCACCATCTGTGCCGGCGGATCGCTCGGCACCATGATTCCGCCCTCGATCGTGTTGGTGATCTACGGGCTCACGGTCAATGTGCCGATCGGCGACCTATTCACCGCCAACGTGCTGCCCGGGCTGATTCTGTCCGGCGTGTACATGATCTACATCTTCGTGCGCTGCCAGCTCGATCCGAGCTTGGGCCCGCCCGCGCCCGCCGCCGAGCGCGATCTGCCGTTTGCGCAGAAGCTCTCGCTGCTCAAGGGATTGGTATTGCCGCTGCTGGTGATGCTGTCGGTGCTGGGCACCATCTACTTGGGCATCGCTTCGGTGACCGAGGCCGCCGGCATGGGCGTGATCGGCACCTTGCTCGCAGCGGCCGTGCGGCGCGAAGTGAATTGGCCGATGGTACGCGAGTCGGCGCTGCAAACTCTGCGCGCGTGCGGCATGCTGCTGTGGCTTTCCTTCGGCGCCACGGCCATGATCGGTGTGTACAACTTGGCCGGTGGACCCGCCTTCGTGCGCACGCTGATGACCGGGTTGGCCGTGCCGCCGGTGGTCGTCATCCTCATCATGATGGGCATCCTGGTTGTGCTCGGCTGCATCATGGATTGGGTCGGCATCTGCCTGCTCACCATGCCGATCTTCGTTCCTATCGTGAAGCAACTCGGCTACGACCCGGTTTGGTTCGGCACCCTGTTTTGCTTGAACATGCAGATCTCGTATCTGTCGCCCCCATTCGGGCCGGCGGCGTTCTACCTCAAGGGCGTTGCGCCGAAAGATATCAGCTTGAACCAAATTTTCGCCTCCCTGTGGCCTTTCATACTCCTGCAAGCCGGTGTGCTGTTGTTGGTGTTAAGCTTTCCGCAGATCGCCTTGTGGCTGCCGTCACTCAACTAAGGAGGACAGGATCGTGACCGAAACTTCGAGACGTGATGCGCTCAAGGGTCTCGGCGCGGCGGCCGCGGTCGCGGTTGCGCCCGCGCTGTTGCCGAGTTCACATGCGGCGGACCTTACCTTCAAACCCGAGGCGGGCGCGAAGCTGCGTCTGCTGCGCTGGAAACGCTTCGTGCAAGGCGACGAAGATCAGTGGGCCGCCAACACCAAGAAGTTCAGCGACACAACCGGCATCGAAGTAAAGATCGACGCCGTAGGTTTCGAGGAAGTTCGCCCGAAAGCGGCCGTGGCCGCCAACATCGGAAGCGGACCCGACATGGTGCTCGGCTGGATGGACGAGCCGCACCTGTACCCCGACAAGTTGGTCGATCTCACCGATCTAGCCGAATACCTCGACAAGAAGTACGGCGGCTGGTACGAGGTGGCGCGCAAATACGGCATGCGCAAGGGACGCTGGATCGGCCTACCGATCGGGGCCGGCGGTGCTCTGCTCAACTACCGAGTGTCTTGGCTGAAGGAAGCCGGCTTTGAGACCTTTCCCAAGGATATGGCGAGCTATCTCAAGATGTGCCAGGCGCTCGCCAAGAACGGTCACCCGCCCGGTTTTGCCTTGTCGCACGCAACCGGCGACTCCGAAACCTGGATGCACAATATTCTGTGGAGCCACGGCGCCAAGGTAGTCGACGACAAAGACAACGTCGCGATCAACAGCCCGGAGACCGTCGCCGCCATCGAATACATGAATCAGCTGACTAAGACTTTCATCGACGGCGTGTTCAGCTGGACCGGCACCAGCAATAACAACGCCTTCCTCGAAGGCAAGATCAGCCTCACCTCAAACGGCATCTCGATTTACTACGTCGCCAAGCACTCGGACAATCCCGCCTACCAAGCCGTCGCGCAGGACATGGATCATGCCCCGATGCCGGTCGGTCCGCTCGGCCGTCCCGCCGAGATGCATCTGTTGTCGCAGGTCATGCTGTTCAAGCACTGCAAGTTCCCCAATGCCGCGAAGGAGTACCTACGCTTCATGTGGGAGAAAGAGCAATACGAGGCATGGCAGAAAGCAGCCTGGGGCTACATGAGCCCGCCACTCAAAGCCTACGCGCAAACGCCATTCTGGGGCGGCGACCCGAAGTATGCGCCGTTTCGCGAAGTGGCCCTGCGCACCTTGTGGAACGGCTACGCCGGCAGCCTCGGCCAAGCCTCGGCCGCGTGCCTGGCCGACTGGATCATCGTGGACATGTTTGCACAGGCGGCGTCAGGACAGAAGACGCCGAAGGAAGCCGCCGCCGAGGCGGAGCGGCGCGCCAAGCGGTACTACAAGACGTAACGGCGCTGCGCCCAAACAAAAAGGCTGCCCGAGGGCAGCCTTTTTCGCATGACGCGAGACCAGCGTTAGGCTTTGCGCCGCGCGAACCCCGCTAGGCCCAGCAATCCGCCGCCCAGCAGCAACAAGCTCGCCGGTTCGGGAACTACCCGCTCGACGATCTGCGCCGTGACGAAGATATCGCTCACCTGGTTTTCTGCCGTCCATACGCGGCCCGCAGCGAGGTCGATAAACGACGCGTTGGGAACGTTGTCGGCACGAATACCAAAGATGATGTCGAAAGTCTTGCCGTCGGCCTGGAACGAGAGAGGATCCAAGATGTCGGTCGTGAAGTCGAAGAAGTCGTCGCAAGGCAAGGGGCTACCGGTCGGGTTCACAACCGGGTTGCACGGCGCCGCATTTCTCGTTTCGGTAAACGTGATATTGACTGTCGCGACGTCGGTATTCCCGTTGCCGAGGAAGGTCACGGGCGTGTTGCCGTTGCCCTCGTCCAGCAGTTGGAACGCGCTCTGCAAGGTCACGGAAAAGCCGAAGTTGTTACGCTGAATGACGAAGTTGTTATGCGTCAACTGCGTCACATCGACTGGCGCATCGCCCGCGTTTACTCCGCCGGGATTGATGTTGTCGTTGAACACCAGGGAACTTTGATCCACGTCCCCAGCTGGCCACGCGATAGTGTCGTTGTCGTCGATCCCGCTGCCGTTGGGGTTGCAAGCCACTTCGCCCCCGTTGGCGCCGGAGAGAGAACCGCAAATCCAACCGCTGTTGTCTTCGACATTTTGGAACTTGAAGGGCGCCGCTTGAGTGGTTCCTGCCGCGAGGAGCCCGAGCGCCCCAATTGTCGCCAGCCTGGCGTATTTGTTCATCATGCCTCCTTTTGACGAGTTACTTTTGCTTGCCGGGAAAATTCCTCCTTAGGAAGAGCATCAACCATGCCACAGTAATAAGCTATTATTAATCAAATAATTATGGAACACTCCGGAGAAGGGTGTAAAGGCAGTCGACGCTGTTGTATTTCGGCCGCGTGTCACAGAGGAGAAACATGCCACTCCTAGCCCTATGTTTTTCTTGGCTTTCCCGGCACACTGAGACTCGGCCGCTCCACGCTGGCGGGTGTAAGGTTTTCCGACACTGGGTTTCGAAGTCATCCAAGCCCTCAGCTTGCGCTAGATCTCGACCTGGGTGCCGAGTTCGACCACACGGTTGGGCGGTATGCGGAAATAATCGGTGGCACGCGTGGCGTTGCGGAACATCCATGCAAAAATGTGCTCCTGCCACAGCGGCAAGCCCGGCACCTTGCTTGGCTTGACGGTTTCCCGCGCCAGGAAGAACGAAGTATCCATCATGTCGAACACCATCTCGTGCTGCACTTCGCACAGGCGCAGCACTTCGTTCACGTCGGGCTCGTCCTTGAATCCGTAGGAGGCAATCAACTTGTAGAACCCGTTGCCTAGGTCAGTGAGCTTCACGCGTTCGCTCTTGGTAACGAACGGAATATCCAGCGTCGTCACGGTGAGAAATACGACTCGCTCGTGCAGAATCTTGTTGTGCTTCAAGTTGTGTAACAGCGCGTGCGGCACGCTGCTCGGATTGCTGGTCATGAAGATGGCGGTGCCGCCGATGCGGTGCGGCGGATAGGCGCTCAGGCTCTCGACGAAGGGCACCAGGTCGACGCTGTTGTCGGCCATGTTTTTGAACAGGACATGCCGTCCGCGCCGCCAAGTGATGAGCAGCAGATAGCAACCGGTACCGATCAGCAGAGGGAACCAGCCGCCGTTGAAGAACTTCAGCGCATTGGCGCCCAGCAACGTCGCGTCAAGCAGTAGGAACAGACCCCACAGCTCGAACACCA
>CAZILI010000204.1:0-7147 GCA_964539965.1 uncultured Burkholderiales bacterium
CACGGCGTCGTCTTCGTCGTCGTAGGTGATGATCGACAGCACCGGGCCGAAGATCTCTTCCTGCGCGATAGTCGCCGACGGCGCGACTCGGCCGAACACCGTCGGCTTGACGAAGTAACCCTTGCTCGCCCCCTCGGGCGGCTCGTCGCCGCCGCATAACAACTGCGCGCCCTCGTCTTTGCCGCGCTTGATGTAGTCGCGCACGCGCGTCAATTGCGCTTGCGAGGTGAGCGGCCCCAGCCGCGTTTGCTCGCTCATGGGGTCGCCGGGCGCGTACACCTGCGCCGCCTCGACCGCGAGCTTGGCCGCCTCTTCGTACTTGTTCGCCGGCACCAGCATGCGCGTGAACGCGGTGCAAGTTTGTCCCGAATTGAGAAAGCACGCGCCGACCGTACCTTTGACCGCGGTCGCGAGATCGGCGTCTTCCAATATCACCGAAGCCGACTTGCCGCCGAGTTCCAGCGCGACGCGCTTCACGGTGTCCGCGGCGAGTTCCGACACGCGCTTGCCCGCTCGCGTAGAGCCGGTGAAAGACACCATATCGACCTGCGGGTGCTTGGCGAGCGCCTCGCCGACCACCGGTCCGTAGCCGCTCACTAAATTGAACACACCGGCGGGCAGTCCGGAAGCATGAACCACCTCGGCCAAGATGAACGCATTGAGCGGCGCCACCTCGGAGGGCTTCAACACCACCGTGCAGCCGGCCGCCAGTGCCGGGGCTACCTTAGCCGCGATCTGGTGCAGCGGATAATTCCACGGCGTGATGCAGGCCACCACCCCGACCGGCTCTTGAACGACGAGCGAGTTGCCGACCGTCTCTTCGAACGCGTACTCGGCGACCAATTTGGCGTTGTTGGCGAAAGACAAGATCGGCATGCCCGCTTGAATGCGCTGCGAAAGCTTGATCGGCATGCCGACTTCACCGGTGATGATGCGCGCGATTTCCTCGGCACGCGCTTTCAGCCCGTCCGCGATCTTCTGCAGATAGCCCGCGCGCTCCGCCACCGGGGTAGCAGACCACCTATCGAACGCGCCGCGCGCAGCCTTGACCGCCGCATCGGCATCTGCTGCCGTGCCGGCCGGAATGCGGCCCATGACCGCTTCGGTGGCGGCGTTGATGACTTCGATGGTTTCGCTGCCGGTAGAAGGAGACCACCGGCCGTTGATGTACAGCTTGTCGTAGATTTGCATGGGAAGTGAGCGAGCGAAATGGGCATTGTAGCGCCGAGAGCAGCGGACGTAACGTCGCCGCCGCGGCTCACTGCGCCTGGTTCGGATCGATTTTCTCGAAGCGCTTGATCGCCTCGCGCAGCGGCTGCGGCACCGAGGCCGACTGCTTGGTTTGCGGATCGGCGTTGACGTAGATGTTCTCGCCGTTCACCAGCAATTCTTCGCCGCGGTAGATCTCGAACAAGAACTGCATGCTCGAGCGCCCGATGCGCCCGACCCGGCAGCAGCAGTCTATCTCTTCGTCGTAATGCGCCGAGGCGTGATATTCGACCGTCGCCTTGACTACGAACAAGTCGCTACCCGCTTCGAGCAGGCCCGCCGGATACGGGAAACCCACCGCGCGCAGGTATTCGGCCATCGCGATGTCGAAGTAGGTGAGATAGTGGCCGTTGAAGACGATGTCTTGCCGGTCGACTTCGACCCAGCGCACGCGAAACCGATAGCAGAAAGCGAAGTCCTCACGCGCCATGCCCGCACCGCTGCCGATACAATGCCCGGAGTCTACTCGATCATTGAACCATTGTGAGCGATAAGCGCGGCTTTTCCGACTATCAGTATCAGATCTACATGGACGGCCTGCTCGAAGGCAAGAAGCCGACCTTGCCGTTGCGCGCCGAGGACTTGGAAGCGCGCGCCAGAGAGGTGTTGGGCGACGGGCAGTACTGGTACGTGGCGGGCGGCGCGGGCGAGGAGACCATACGCGCCAATCGCGAGGCGTTCGCGCGCTATGCCATCGTGCCGCGCATGCTGCGTGACATCAGCGCGCGCGACTTGAGCGTGACCCTGCTCGGCCGCCGCTTGCGCGCGCCCTTGCTGCTCGCGCCGATCGGCGTGCAGCGCATCATGCACCCGGACGGCGAAATCGCCAGCGCCAAGGCGGCCGCCGCGCTCGGCGTGCCGTTCATTCTGTCTGCGGCGGCGAGCGCGTCGATCGAGGAAGTCGCCGAGGCGATGGGGCCGGCGCAGCGCTGGTTTCAACTGTATTGGCCCAAGGATGTCGATGTGACCAAGAGCATTCTCAAGCGCGCGCAAGACTGCGGCTACAGTGCCATCGTCGTGACGTTGGACACCAAGATGCTCGCTTGGCGGCCGCGCGATCTGCAAAACGCCTATCTACCGTTTTTGACCGGCATGGGCCTGGCGGTGTATTTCTCGGACCCGGCGTTTCGCGCCAAGCTCGCGCAGCCGCCCGAAAAAGACACGCGCGCCGCGGTCGATCTGTGGGGCAGCCTCTACTGCGACCTGTCGCACACTTGGGAGGATCTCAATCTGCTGTGGGACAACACCGATCTGCCGGTGTTGCTGAAAGGCATTTTGCATCCCGAGGATGCTCGCCGTGCAGTCGAAGCCGGGGTCGACGGCATCATCGTCTCCAATCACGGTGGCCGGCAGTTGCCCGGCGCCATCGCCACCTTGCAGGCGCTGCCGGCGATCGTGGACGCCGTCGCCGGAGAAGTCCCGGTGCTGTTCGACGGCGGCATCCGCGGCGGCGCCGACATGTTCAAGGCGCTCGCCCTGGGCGCCAAGGCCGTGCTATTGGGGCGGCCCTACATGTGGGGCTTGGCGCTGGAAGGCGAAGCCGGCGTGCGTGAAGTGATCCTGCGCTATCTCGCCGACTTCGAACTCACGGCCGCGATGGCGGGATGCGCTACACTCACGGAGCTGAGTTCGGCGGCGCTAGTAAAAACTTGACCCCAAACGCGAAGGTTGTTAGCGTGCCGCCTCCTGCGCGGAAAATCATATTTGCAGCCGGCGGCTTCGCCGGGTGCAACTCGAGTCGCACAAGCCTTGTCGGGAGGAAGAATTGGAATTGCTACTGCGCATTTCGCGGGTAATCGACGCCGTTACCGAGCGCGTCGGCCGCGCCGTGTTTTGGCTGGTCTTGGTCGCGGCTTTGGTGAGCAGCCTAAACGCCATGGTGCGCTACACCTTTTCGACCAGCTCGAACGCCTTGCTCGAAATTCAGTGGTATCTGTTCGGCGCGATCTTTCTGTTGTGCGCCGGCTACACGCTCAAGCATGAAGGCCACGTGCGCATCGACGTGCTGTACGGCAAGTACAGCCGGCGCGCACAGCTTTGGGTCGACATTCTCGGCACCTTGTTCTTTCTGTTGCCGATGACCGCGATCATCACCGTCATGTCGTGGCCGGCATTCCTCCAGGCGTTCCAGTCCAACGAGATGTCCTCCGACGCGGGAGGGCTGTTGCGCTGGCCTATTCGCCTCATGATCCCGATCGGGTTTGCGCTCCTGACTTTGCAAGGAATATCGGAGCTGTTCAAGCGGTTGCACGAGCTTGGCAATCCGGGCGAGAAGGCCGCCGGCGGCCATCAAGGGAGCGTGTAATGGGCCACGAATGGATGGCACCGGTGATGTTCGTGTCACTGGTGGTGTTTCTGCTGATCGGCTATCCGGTGGCGTTTTCGCTGAGCGCGGTCGGTCTGTTTTTCGGCGCGATCGGCATCCAGTTGGGTTATCTGCCGGCCGCGCTGTTCAAAGCGCTGCCGGAGCGCATCTTCGGCATCGTGCGCAACGACATTTTGCTCGCCATCCCGTTCTTCACCTTCATGGGATTGGTGCTCGAGCGCAGCGGCATGGCCGAGGACTTGCTCGATACCATGGGGCAGTTGTTCGGCCGGCTGCGCGGCGGCATCGCCTACGCGGTGATTTTCGTCGGCGCGCTGCTGGCGGCCACCACCGGGGTGGTCGCCGCCTCGGTGATCGCCATGGGCTTGATCTCGCTGCCCGTGATGTTGCGCTACGGCTACTCGCCGCGGCTCGCCTCGGGCGTGATCGCCGCCTCGGGCACCTTAGCGCAGATCATCCCGCCTTCGTTGGTGCTGATTGTCATGGCGGACCAGTTGGGCAAATCGGTCGGCGACATGTACAAGGGCGCGTTCATTCCCGGCTTGGGATTGACCGCGCTGTACATGGGCTACATCCTGTTGGTGAGCATCATCAAGCCGCACGCGTTGCCCGCCTTGCCGCCCGAGGCGCGCACCCTCAAGGGGGCTGCGCTTGCGCGGCGAGTCATGGTATCCATGATCCCGCCGCTCACCCTCATTTTCCTGGTGTTGGGCACCATCTTCATCGGCTTGGCGACTCCCACCGAAGGCGGTGCTATGGGCGCGTTCGGCGCGCTGGCGCTGGCGCTCATGAAGCGCCAGTTGAACTGGTCGCTGCTGAAGCAGGCGATGGACACCACCGCCCGCGTCACCAGCTTCGTGCTGTTCATTCTGATCGGCTCTTCCGTGTTTTCACTCGCCTTCCGCGGCGTGGACGGCGACCTCTGGGTCGAACATCTGTTGACGGGGCTGCCCGGCGGGCAGTTGGGCTTCTTGATCTTCGTCAACGTACTGGTGTTCCTGCTCGCGTTCTTCTTGGATTTCTTCGAGATCGCGTTCATCTTGGTGCCGCTGCTGGGCCCGGTGGCGGCCAAGCTCGGCATCGATCTCATCTGGTTCGGCGTGCTGCTGGGCGTCAACATGCAGACCTCGTTCATGCATCCGCCGTTCGGCTTCGCGCTGTTCTATCTGCGCAGTGTGGCGCCCAAATCAGTGAAAACCACCGATATCTACTGGGGCGCGATACCGTTCGTGGTGATTCAGCTCATCATGGTGTCTTTGGTGATCGGCTTTCCCAAAATGGTGACCGGATTCATCGACGCCGGCCCCGCCAACAAGGGCCCAACGGTCATCGAGGAGTTCAAGATCGACAACGCGCCGGCCGGTGGCACGGCCAAGCCGGACGGCGACAGCGTGCCGTTCAATATCGAATCAACGCCGGCCGCGCCGGGCGCGCCCGAGCAGAAGAAGGAGGACGACAGCGTGCAGTTCAATATCGGCGAGCCGCCGAAACAGGAGCCGCCGCCCAAACAGTAGCCGGAGCGGCGCATAGCTTTGCAAAACGCCCTACGCCTGAGGCGTAGGGCGCGAAGCGAACTACTTTATGCCCGAAATAAACGTATCGTGTGGCTGCTCGCCCACGCGGAACCACGCGATTTGCGCTTTGCGGAAAGACATCCAAGAAGTGTAGATTTTCTTGAACGCAGGATTCTTGGCCGCCTCGGCGTCATACAGTTCGAACGCCGCCTTGTGGCATGCCTCCATGACCTCCTTTGGGAACTGATGCAGCTTGACGCCGTTGTTGACTAGGCGTTGTAGCGCCTCGGGGTTCTTGGAGTCGTAGTTGGCCACCATCTTCACATTGGCTTCGGCCGCTGCCACTTCGAGGGCGGCCTGATAGTCTTTGGGCAGCTTTTCCCATTCCTTGGTATTGATCATGAGGCCGAGGCTGGGACCGGGCTCCCACCAACCCGGAAAGTAGTAGTGCTTGACGACCTTGTAGAAGCCGAGCTTCTCGTCGTCGTACGGGCCTACCCACTCGGCTCCGTCGATGGTGCCGCGCTCGAGCGCGGGGTAGATGTCTCCGCCCGGAATCGTCTGCGGCACCAGACCCAGGCGCGACCAGATTTCGCCCCCGATGCCCGGGATGCGAAACTTGACGCCCTTCACGTCGGCCACTGACTTGATCTCGTTGCGCCACCAGCCGCCCATTTGGCAGCCGGTGTTGCCGGCGGCAAAGCCGACGATACCGTTCTCTCGATAGAACTCGTCCATCAGCTTTTGGCCGCCGCCGTAATAGATCCAAGCGTTCTGTTGGCGCGCGTTGAAGCCGAACGGCAAGGCGGTGAAAAAGGCCCACGCCTTGTTCTTGCCCACGTAGTAGTAAGGCGCGGTGTGGCCGATCTCGACCGTGCCTTGCTGCACGGCGTCGAGCACCTGCAGGCCGGGGACGATCTCGCCGCCGGCGAACACGCGGATTTGAAATTTGCCGTTGGTGAGCTTGCTCACGCGATCGGCGAGCAGTTCCCCTCCGCCGTAGATCGTGTCCAAGCTCTTGGGAAAACTCGAGGCCATGCGCCACTTAATTTCAGGCTGCGATTGCGCGATCGCCGGGGCTGCGACTGCAGCAGCGCCGGCAGCGCCGGCCACGCTCAGAAATCTACGACGTTGCATTTGGTTGCTCCTCTCAGATTGAAGTAATCGGGCGGCGCCTATTCTATCGGAACGAGGCTATGTAGCCGTCTTGCGGTTGCTCGCCGACGCGAAACCATGCGATCTGCGCTTTGCGAAAGGCATTCCAAGACGTATAGATTTTCTTGAATTGCGGATTCTTGCCGGCCTCTTCTTCATACAGCTCGAAGGCGGCCTTGCGCGCGGCGTCCAAGATTTCGCGCGGAAACTGATGCAGCTTGACGCCGTTGTTGACCAAGCGTTGCAGCGCTTCGGGATTTCTCGCGTCGTAGGTCGCGATCACACGCACGTTGGCTTCGGCGGCGGCCGCTTCGAAAGCGGCTTGATACTCTTTGGGCAAGCCCTCCCAGTGCTTGAGATTGACGATGAATGAAGCCATCGTGCTCGGCTCCCACCAGCCGGGAAAATAGTAGTGCTTGGCCACCTTGTAGAAACCGAGCTTCTCGTCGTCGTACGGGCCGACCCACTCGGCGCCGTCGATGGTGCCGCGCTCGAGCGCGGGATAGATGTCGCCTCCGGGTATGGTCTGCGGCACCAGGCCGAGCCGCGCCCAGATTTCGCCGCCGATACCGGGGATGCGAAACTTAAGACCCTTGATCTCCGCGAGCGATTTGATCTCTTTGCGCCACCAGCCGCCCATCTGGCAACCGGTGTTGCCGCACGGAAAGCTCACCACGCCGAACTCGCGCCACATTTCGCGCACCAGCTCGAGACCGCCGCCGACATACATCCACGCGTTTTGCTGACGCGCATTCATGCCGAACGGCAGCGAGGTGTCGAAAGCGAACGCCTTGTTCTTTCCCACGTAGTAGTAGCCGTTGGTATGGCCACATTCGACCGTTGCCTGCTGCACGGCGTCGAGCACTTGCAAGCCGGGTACGAT
>CAZILI010000205.1:0-7135 GCA_964539965.1 uncultured Burkholderiales bacterium
TTCGCCGTCCATGCACAGCGCGAACTCGTCGTGCGCGCAGGTGTACCAGGGCGAATTGCCCTCGGCCCGAATCGCCTCGAGCACGTAGATCTGATTGACTCCCATGACGATTTTTTCGTACGGCTTGGACTTGTTGCAGATCTCGAACACATTGGAGAAGGCGTAGTTCTTGGCGTTGTCGTTGATGACTTCGACCCCGCCCTTCTCGTATTTTGCGAGCGAGCCGAACACGGTTTGATATTGCGTCATGGCAGTTCCTCCTGCGGAAGTTTGTTCGAATTACGAACTCCTGTTCTTATGATGAACGTTACACCGCTGCATCGACGCCTGTCAATAGCGGAGCCATGCTGCCCCACTCGCCGTCGAGCGGCCGATTCTCCGGTTGCGCGCGGGCGTTCGGTATGCGAACATGAATTCCCATTGCAAACACGCCCACGGCATGCGCTCCACTAAGCAGTCCGCGCCCACGGCCGCCCCGCCGCGTTCGGCAGAATCCACCGAGTTGCGCCCCAACGACGCCTACGTGCAGTCGTTCGCGCGCGGCCTGGCGGTGATTCGAGCCTTTGGTCCGCGCAGCCGCGAGATGACCTTGAGCGAAATGGCCGAGCGCACCGGGCTCACGCGTGCCGGCGCGCGCCGCATTCTGCTCACCTTGCAAACCTTGGGCTATGTCGCCTCGAGCGAGCGAAAGTTCGCGCTGACCCCGCGCATTCTCGATCTCGGCTACTCCTACTTGTCGTCGATGCGGCTATGGGACTTCGCCGAGCCGGTAATGGAAGAACTGGTCGAGAAGGTGCACGAGTCGTGCTCGATCTCCGTCCTGGACGAGATGGAGATCGTCTATGTGCTGCGCGTGCCTACCCGCAAGATCATGACCATCAATTTGTCGATCGGCAGCCGGCTGCCGGCATATTGCACTTCCATGGGCCGCATCCTGCTCGGTGCGCTGGACGAAGCGGAGCTCGAGCGTCGGCTCTCGCACGCGCCCCTCGACGAGCATACCAAGCGCACGGTAACCGATTCGGCACGGCTCAAGCGCATCATCGCCGCCGACCGCAGGAAAGGCTGGTCGCTCGTCAATCAAGAACTGGAAGAAGGCTTGTGCTCGCTCGCTGTGCCGATCATCGATCACACCGGCAAGATCATCGCCGCCATGAACATCGGCGGCAATATAAGGCGCCACGCCGAGGCAGAAATGGTGAAGCAAGTTCTCCCCGAGCTCAGCGCCGCCGCCGACAAGATCAACGCGGCACTGCGCCTGCGCAGGAGTTGACAGCCGCCGGGCGGCGCGGCTACTCCGGCGGCGGAGGCGGATGCGCCGGGTCGATCAACAACGGCTCCTCGAGCAGGCCGCGCACATCGTAGCTCACGATCTTCTCGCCGCGATGGTCCCAGAAGATATTGCGCGTGAGCGGCTCGCCCAGTTCACCGGGCATGAGCGTGCTGCGCAGCGAAAATGCGCCGACGCCGGCTTTCTGCGGATAGAACATCACCGCATCCACCAGGACGTAGCCGGTGTCGATCTCTTCGCGGCCGTCCGGATACACCGGTCCGCTCGCCGCTGCCTTGGCTTCGGCCAGAGTGGAAAACGGCGGCACCTTGCCCTTGGGGTGCAGGCGCACCGACAGCAGCTGCGGCGAGATGATCTTGCCTTGCACGACCAGCTCGTGACCCGTGGCGATGTATCTGCCGAGATCCGAGGCGCCCTTGCGCACCGCCGCGACATCGAGATAGTGAAACACGCGCCCGCTCTCGAGCTTGTTGTAGGTGTAAGGCGCCGGCTCGAAAGTGCCGTCGGCGCGCTGGCGGCCCAAGCGGTTGCCGACCACCAGCGGGAGGGTCAAGCGGAAGTACACCGTCACCCCGTCGGCGCGGTGCTCGAAATGCGCCGCGCGCAGGTTGTAGCCGATGCCGGGATGCGCGCGCGCCGCGCCCGCTAAGCAGGCGAGGAGCGCGAAACAAACGAACGGCGCACCGCCGACCTTATTTGCCGGGCTGCGCGGCATTCCACAAAGTGCCCTTGAAATCCTTGGTATACGCCTTGCCGTTGGGCGCGCTCACCAACTCGAGTTGCGTGCCCCAGGGGGACAAGAAATACACCCAGGTTTCACCGGCGCTCGGCCCCTCTTTCATCACCGTGGGCTCGCCTTGAAACTTGACGTTCTTCGACTTGAGATAAGCCACCGCCTTGTCCATGTCGTCGACGTAGAAGGCAATGTGATGACCGCCTAGATCGCTGTTGCGCGGCCAGGTCGTTTTTTTGTCCGGTGCGTTGTATTCCATCAACTCATAGTTGGCGCCCGCCCCGCAACGGACCACCTGCATGGTCGGGATTTCAGCCCGCGGGTGCACGCCCAGATGTACCTCCATCCAATCTCCGTCGGCCTTGAATGGTCCCAGCTTGTAGAAAGCTTGGCACCCCATGACATCGACCAAGAAATCCACCGCTTGCTTGAGACTCGGCACCGTGATCGAGATGTGATCGGTGCCGCGCAGGCCCGGCATTCCCTCGGCCTGCGCAAGAAACGACGCGGCGAGCGCCGCTATGGCTATCAGCCCTTTGTTCATTTTCATCGTTACCCTCCTCCTCTGTCGTAGTTTGAGCCGCTTACGCCGCGGCCAAGGCAAAATCGTATTTGACCGTGTAGAACGGCGTCGTCACTTTAAGGCGAGCGGCTTCCTCGGCCGAGTCATGCCGCTTGAAGCCGACGGTGAGCGAATCCTTCTGCCCGAACACCACGTCGCTGTGCAGGTAGTCGTCGCCCTCGACATAGATCGCAGTGGTGATCGGCGCATAGCCGGGCGCCGAGATCATGAAATGGATGTGCGCCGGCCGGTACGGATGGCGGCCGCTCGCGTGCAGCATCCTGCCCACCGGCCCGTCGGCGGGAATCGGATAGGAGTTGGGCTTCGCCGAGCGGAACTCGTAGCGTCCCTCGGCGTCAGCGCGGAAACGACCGCGCATGTTCATGTCGGGCTGAGTCGGATCCTGCACGTCGTACAGGCCGTTCGGCGCGGTCTGCCAGACATCGAGGACCGCGCCGCCGATCGGCTTGCCGGACTCGTCGGTCACGCGCCCGCTGACGAGCACCGGGTCACCGCCACCGCCGGCGCAGATGTTGGCGCCGGCCGGCAGCTCCTTCGCTCCGCGCACATAAAACGGCCCGAGCAGACTCGACTCAGTGGCACGGGTGGACTGCGAGTGGTTGATCGAGTCGACCAGCCGGCTGATCCCGAGCGTATCGGAGAGCAGGATGAACTCTTGGCGCTTGTCGTCGCAGCGATGGCCCACTTCGGTGAGAAACTGAATTCCCGCCATCCACTCGGCGTCGGTCAGTTTCACCTCGCGCACGAACTCGTGTGCATGGCGGATGAGGCTGGTGAGGATGTGCTTGAAGCGGGCGTCCGGCGTGGTCTCCAACCGTTGCAACACGATAGCCGTAACTTCGCTGAAATCGCGCATGACATCTCCAATTGATTCGATTCCGCGCGAGGCTAGTACGCGCCGGGAGATCGTGTCAAGCGTTGTCGGTGCGCACGGCGCACCCTACGGGCCGAGCCATCTATCGCGTCGTCGCGTAGTTGGTGCGTCCCACGCACCATCCCACCATCGTTCGATGCATAGGGCGCACCCTAGGGCACGGCCATCCATCGCGCAATCGCGTAGGGCGCGTCCCACGCACCATCCTACCATCGTTCGGTGCATAGGGCGCACCCTACGGCAAGGCCATCCATCGCGTAATCGTGTAGGGTGCGTCCCACGCACCATCCTACCTATTCCACGTTATTCGGTGCGCAGGGCGCACCCTACGTGCGGCGGAGCTCGGTCAGGCGATCTTGAACTTGCTGACCGCTTCTTGCAGCCCGTTCGCCAATTCCTTGAGCGAGCGCGCCGCGTCGTTGGCGTGATTGACCGAGCTGTGGTTCTCTTCGGCCATCTGCGCGATCCGCTCGACGTTCTTGGCGATATCCGTCGAGGCCGAGGTCTGTTCCCGCACGCTCAAAGCGATATCGTGCGCGCCTCTGGCGGCGCTGGAGACCGCCGCTTGCGCTTGGCTGAACGCTTCGGCGACTCTCTGTACGTGACCGCGCGAGGTCGTCAGCGAGGCCATGCCGTGATCGATCGCGCGCTCGACCCTGACTGACTGTTGATCCAGGCCCTGCGTCACGGCGTCGATCTCTGGCCGACTGCGCGCTCTGCATAAACTCCTTGGCCGCGGCCGCGATCTCTCCCACCGCGCCCTCGACGGTTTGAATCTCTTTCACCAAGTGGTTCATGCCGGCGTTGCCCTGCTCGGTCTCTTGCAGGCTCGAGGCCGCAAGACCTTGCACTTCCTCTGGGTTTTGCGCTACCGCAGTAATGCCCACCGTAACCCGCTCGACGGTTGCAGCCGTACTAGCGGCGGCCTCGTTTTGCACACGGGAGGCACTGCTCACCTCGTCGGCCGTCACGGTCAACTGCTCGGCCGCGGCGGCGACTTGCTGCGAACTCGTGCGAACTTGCGAAACCGTCTTGGCAAGGCTTTGGTTCATGCTCTTGAGCGCGACCAACACTTGCCCTGTCTCGTCCTCGCCAACCACGTCGATGCGCGCCGTGAGATTGCCCATGGAAACGCGCTGAACGACTTTGATAGCGAAGCGCAAGGAGCGAACGAACTGCGCGTAGTGGTCAAGCCCAAAATCGCCAGGATGGGAAACGATATCGGCAAGGTCGCGACTACGACGGTTTGCACCCGCTTGCTAGTGCTGGCGGCATCCGCCTCGGCAGCGTGCGCGCGCTTCGAGATCAGCTCGCTGAACGAGCCCATCGCTTCGGCCAAATGATCGAACGCCGCGACGAACTGGGGGTAGCCGCCCTCGGCCGCCGTCAAGCCGGTGAACGCGAGGTCGGTCTCACAATTGGGGGCGGCGATGTACCTGTCCAGCGCGGGGCGCACGTGAGCGATTGCCTGCTTGGTCTCCAGGTCGAGCTCGATCTTGGCGAGCGCGTTGAGGTTGTCATGAAAGCCTGCGACGTGCTCCTTCAGCGCCTTGCGAACTGCTTCTTCCTCATTCACGTCCTCTCTTGGGGCTGCGTGCAACGCCTCGAGCGCGTCCGCCCGCAGCGCGTCGTGCATCATGTCCGCTTGCATCTGGTGGCGCGTGGCGCTCACATACTTGAGATTCTGCTGGCTGGCGGCGCTCAGCGTAAACACCCTGTAGAAGCCCCTTGCGCTCGCAACCACGACGAATAGCAACGACAACATGCCCAAAACCCAATAGCTCCTGCCGAATGGTTAGCTTCACTTCTTGCCCTTCCCTCTCGATCGTGGAATGCACACCGGTGCGGGGCCGCCTCACCCCAGTTGCTGATGATGGAACTTACTGCGACTGTTGCAAACGCAGTGGGCAAAGAAGGACGCGGACCTTCGACCAGTTTTTGCAACGTAAATGCATTGCTCGGATTGAGGTAGGAAGCGCGATTACACGTGTTGGGTGATGAAGTCGGTGCATCCGACTCGATGGTGTTGGTGCGTAGGACGCACCCTACGGCCGGTGCATCGACGCGGTAGGGTGCGCCCTGCGCACCGATCGGCGTATACCGCGGGCGTGACGCATCCTACAAATGCCAAGGGCCCGTTTCCGGGCCCTTGCTAGCGAGCTAATGTCGCTTAGGCGACCTTGAACTTGCTGACCGCGCTCTTTAGGTGGCCGGCGAGTTGCTCCAACGAAGCGGCCGCCTTGGTCGTTTCGTTGACCGCGCCGTGGTTCTCTTCTGCCATCTGCGCAATCTTCTCGACGTTCTTGGCGATGTCGTTGGAAGCGGTGGTCTGCTCCTTCACACTGGCCGCGATGTCGCCCACGCCCTTGGCCGCGCTGGTCACCGCAGTCTTGGCTTGACCGAGCACTTCTACCACGGTGTTGACGTGACCGCGCGAAGAGGCGAGCGACTCCAGGCCTTGCTTGATCGCCTTCTCGACTTGCGCCGACTGACCGCCCAGGGCCTGTGTCACGGCATCGATCTCGGATGCCGACTCACCGCTCTTTTCGGCCAGCTTGCGCACTTCGTCTGCGACGACCGCGAATCCGCGGCCTTGCTCACCGGCGCGCGCCGCTTCGATGGCTGCGTTCAGCGCCAACAGATTGGTCTGCTCGGCGATGTCCTTCACTTGTTGGGTCATGCCGGTAATGGCCTGCGCGCTCTTGACGAACTCCGCCACGGAGGCCGCAATGCCGTTCACCGCCTGTTCCACCGTCTCGATCTCGCCGACCAACTCGCCCATGTTGGCGTTGCCTTGCTCGGTCTTCTCCAAGCTCGTCGTCGCCAGGTCGCGCACGTCTTCGGCGTTTTGCGCCACCGAAGTGATGCTCACCGTCACTTCTTCGACCGCCGCCGCCGTGCCCGAGGCCGCTTCGCTTTGCGCTTGCGAGGCTTCGCTCACCTGGCTCGCCGAAGCGGACAACTGTCTCGCCGCGCTAGCCACCTGGTCGGCGCTCGAGCGCACCTGACCCACCGTCTGCGCTAGGCTACCGTTCATCTCTTTCAGCGCCGCCAACAATTGCCCGGTCTCGTCGCGGCCGTCGACTTCTACCCGCTGGGTCAGGTCGCCCGCCGCCACTGCTCTGGCCAGTACGACTGCCGCGCCCATACGCCGCGCCACGTTACGCGACAGGAAACCTATCAACCAGGCACCGAGGGCGGAAAGGACCACCATCAGCCCCAGTATGACATTGCGTAAGGTTTTCGTGCTCGCAACCCGATCGGCGAGCACCTTGTCCAACGTCGCCATGGCGCTTTCTATGCCCTTGAACTGCGCATCGATCGCCTGCGTAAACGTGTCGAAATAGGCTTTCGACTCATATTCGAGTTTCTCCGTATTGATGACCTCATCTTGCGCGAGCTTGATCGCCGCCTGGATCAGCGTCTGCGTCTCGTGGTCGACCGCCTGCAGAGCGCTCTTCAGCCCGCCGTCGGCCTCGAACGCCTTGTGCAAATTGCGTTGCCCGGTGTCGGCGCGATCATCGATCTTCTCGACCATAGCGGCCAGCGCGGCACGATCCGCGGTTGTTGCCTCGCGCTTGCCGAGCAATCCCGCGCCCTTGGCCCGGGCCTGTCCCGCCACCTCCGTCACCGCGGGCAGGTTGACGAGCGTTG
>CAZILI010000206.1:0-7090 GCA_964539965.1 uncultured Burkholderiales bacterium
ACTTTAGACAAATCCAGAATATCGTTGATGAGCGACAGCAGGTGATGGCCGGAAGCGTGGATGTCTTTCATGTACTCGTCCTGCTTGTCGTTCAGTGAGCCGAACAGACCGTCTTTGAGTACTTCGGAGAAGCCGATGATGGCGTTGAGCGGCGTGCGCAACTCGTGCGACATGTTCGCCAAGAAGTCGCTCTTGTGCTGGCTCGCGACTTGAAGCTCGCGACTTTTCCGCTCCAACTCGCGGAACAAGCGCGCATTTTGGATCGCCAAAGTCGACTGCACGGCGAAGGTCTGCAGGATATCCAACACCCCCTGCGGAAAGCGGCCGGGCGCGGCCTTGCCGACCGTGAGTGCGCCGACGATGTTTCCCTCTTGCAGCAAGGGCACCGCCAGCACCGCGCGCATCGGAAGCATTTCGATCGCCATCCTAAACGGACCGTCGTAAGCCGTCATCGTGCGCAGATCTTCGATTTCGACTGGTGCGCGAGAGGCGGCGGCGCGGCCCACCGCACCGCGCCCGATCGGCAAAGATTTCGCAAGCGCAGCCTCGACCAACTCCGAAGAAAGCCCGTGTGTCGCGCGCAATTCCAACTCGCTCCGCGCCTCGTTGTACTCGTATACAGCGCCGTTGTCGGCCGCCGACAGTTGCACCGCGCGCGCGACGATCGTGCGCAAGACTTGTTCCAGATCGAGCGACGAATTGACCGCGTGACTCACTTCGGCCAGCGCCCTGAGTTGCTCGACCGAGCGCGCCAGTTCTTGCGTGCGGCTTTGCAGTTCGTCGAACAGGCGTGCGTTCTCGATCGCGATCACGGCCTGGTCGGCAAAAGTCTTGAGCAGTTCGATTTGCTTGTCGCTGAATCCCGCCGGCTCGACGCGACGTATCGCGATGGTCCCGATCGGCACGCCTTCGCGCAGCAGCGGCACGGCTAACAGCGCGCGATAGCCCGCCGCCTTGGCGAGCTCTTTGGCGATCGCAAATTCCTCCTCAGATGTCTCGAGCAAATCAGACACCTGCACCACGCTGCGATCGATGATCGCGCGACCGTTAACGGAGTCGCGGGTGATCGGGATGCCTTCGGGATGCAATACGCGTGACGGGACGCCGAACGACGGCCCGGCGTGCGCAACCGGACGCATGCGGTCGCCCTCAATGCGTAGGATCACCGCATCCGGGGAGTTCAGCAGGCGCGCCGCGGTCTGGGCAACTACTTCGAGCACGGGCTGAACGTTCGTCGGCGAGCTGCTGATCACTCGCAGGATGTCGCTGGTTGCGGTCTGCTGCTCGAGCGCCTCGGTGAGCGCCTTGTTGCGATCCTGCAATTCGCCGAATAGCCGCGTGTTCTCGATCGCGATCACGGCCTGGTCGGCGAAGGTCTGTAGCACGGCGATCTGCTTTTCGCTGAAGGGCCCCGGCTCTACCCGGCGTATGTTGATGACGCCGATGACCCTGTCTTCGCGCAGCATCGGCGCGCTCAAGACGCTGCGATAACCGAAGCGCGCGCCGAATTCTTTCGCGCCGGCGAACTCGGCATCCGACGCCAAGGTCAAGTCCGGTATGTGTACGACGCGCTTCTCCAGAATTGCCCTTCCGCTCACCAGGTCGCGTGCGATCGGCATCGAGCCGTCCATGCCGACGCCGCCGATCGTCCCGCAAGAGGCGGCAATTCTCAACTGGTCGCCCTCTACGCTCAAAATGCCCGCGTCACGCGCGCCGCATAGACGAGCCGCATTCTCAGCCACTGCATCGAGCACGGGTTGCAGCTCGGTCGGCGAGCTGCTGATCACGCGCAGCACTTCGCTGGTCGCGGTTTGCTGCTCGAGCGCTTCGGTCAACGCCTTGTTGCGATCCTGCAGTTCGTTGAACAGCCGCGTGTTCTCGATGGCGATCACGGCTTGGTCGGCAAAGGTCTTTAGCAATGACACATGCTGATCGAGGAAGGGACGGACGGTGGCGCGTCGGATATTGATAACGCCGACCGACTCGCCGTGGCGCAGCATCGGAACGACCAGGATGCTGCGATAGCCGAGTTGGCGCGCGTACTCCTTGGCGCTCGCAAACTCCCCGTCCGGTTCGCTCAGTACGTCATCGAGTTTGATGACTTCGCGATCGATAAACGCGCGGCCGCTGATCACGTCGCGGCGGATCGGCAGTACCAAGCCGGGACCGTCCAGCAATGGACCCACCGCGGCGACGACCTTAAGATAATCCCCGTCTTTCAGGATGACCGCTGCATCCATGGCCTCGCAAAGGTGCGCGGCGTTCTCGACTACCGTTTTCAGCACCGGCTCTATGTCGGTCGGCGAGCTGCTGATTACGCGCAAGATGTCGCTGGTGGCAGTCTGCTGCTCCAGCGCCTCTTGCAGATCGCGCGTACGCGCCTCGACCTTGCGCTCCAGCCCCGCGTATGATTCCTGCAGTTGCGCCGCCATTTGATTGAAGTCGTTGGCCAGCACTTCCAGTTCATCGCCGGTCTTGACATCGATGCGCGCGTCGAGGGCGCCGGCGCCGATCTTGGCGGCCCCGGCTTGCAGCGCTTGAATCGGCTGCACCATGCGCCGTACGACGAACAAGCTGGCCGCGATCGAGATCACCAGCCCGGCCAGCAGAAGCGCGCCCGTGCGCGCCAACGAGGCGTACAGCGGCGCCAACGCCTCCTTGGTCGGCCGATCGACGAACACGCTCCAGCCGAGCGAGGCGATCGGCGCGCGCGCCGAAAGCACCTCGTTGCCACGCAAGTCGCGCCCCGTAGTTGCGGAAGCCGGACCACCGTCGCTCTCGGCGCCGTGCGACTCTACTTGCGGCAGCGACGACAGATCGGTCTGCTGCAGCACCAAGCTGATGTCGGGGTGCGCGATGAGACGGCCGCGATCGTCGAGCACGTAGGCGTAGCCGCCGCTGCCGACTTGCATGCGCGAGACGACATCCCAGATGAACTTCAGATTCGCCTCGGCCACCACCACGCCGGCGCCCTCGCTGCGGCCGGCGAGCGAAAGGGTCATGTAGGGCTCGGATTCCTTGCGGAAGTACACCGGGCTGAAATAGGTCTTTTGGGCCGACGCCTGTGTGAAACTGGGCTCCTTGGAATAGTCGATGCCGCTGCCCATCGCATCCATCGCCAAGCGCGACACGCGCAGTTGCTCGTGCCCCGCGGGGTCGAGGTGGCTCACCTCGGTCACTGCCGGCACGTGACGCAACAGGCGCAGCGAGTCGAGCCGCCGATGATCGAGCGAGGCGCCGCTCGCCTCCCACGGCGTTTGCGCGATCCAAGTGAGCTGTTGCTCGATCTCGTGCACGAACTGCTCGATGCGGATCGCCGCGTTGACCGCCTTTTCTTGTTGGATGCGCCCGAGCGCGGCCTTGGTCTCCTGATAGGAGAAGTAAAGCTCGATGAGGCTGTTCGCCAGCAGGCCGCCCGCTGACAATAGGACCAGCGGTACGAGGTACTTAAGAAACAGGCCGCCGCGGCGCATGGAGTCGGGATTTGGCCAAGTCAACCGCGAAGCCAACGCGATTGTTGTCGGACCACAGACGTATACTTGTGCCGATCGTTCGTGTTCATTTTCACTCTAGCGTATGGGAAACATCGCCTCTCCCGAAGCCCTTGTGCTGAGATGGGAAGAAATCTTACGCGATCCCACTCTGCGCAATCTGCCGTACAAGATCGAACTCAATGCCTGGGGCAAGATCGAAATAAGCCCCGCCAGGGCGCGACATGCGCGCATCCAAGCGTACATCACCGTGGAACTCGGGCGGCAACTGCCCCATGGTGTGTTGCTTGCCGAATGCCCAGTCTTGACCGAAATCGGCGAAAGGGTCCCGGACGTGGTTTGGGCTTCGCCGGCGTTCATGCAGTTGCACGGCTCCTCCGATATCCTTCCTCGAGCGCCGGAGATTTGTGTCGAGGTCACCTCGCCTTCGAACAGCGACGCAGAAATCAGCGAAAAGACGCGCGCTTATTTGCAAGCGGGCGCGCAAGAAGTGTGGATCGCGACCGAGGCGGGCGGGCTTCACGTTTTCGACACGACGGGTGAAAGACCGGCGAGCCGCTTTGCCGTCACGTTGAACATTCCCAAAGCCGCTGAGTAGGCCTCGACGTCCTTTCTCCAGATCATTTGAGCATCTTCGCCCGAATCGCGTCGGCAAATTCTTCCAGATCCGATAAGCGACTGCGAATCGCGTCGGCAAGAATATCGAGATTCAAGTTCTGGTATCCGTGCGCCAGGATATTGCGAAAACCCGCCATGTTGCGAAGGCTTACCGCAAGCGGGGGCGCAAGCCACCCGTGACGCTCCGGCAGCGTGGGCTTGCTCTCGCCTCTGCCCACGCTGCCGAATACGTACGCCGCCACGACGGGCTGCATCGGCCGAGCGAAATGCCCTCTCAAAGCCGAAATGATCGCTGCATCGGTTTGGCTCGCGACGGTTTCCATGCGCCTAACCTATCAGCGGCGATCAGCGCGGTCAAATACGGGGGGGCCGGAAAGCCCATCGGCACCGACATACGTTTGGTCAAACGGCGCGCGGCGGATTTCATCGAATCACCTTGGTCGCGCGCACCATGATCGATTCCGGAATCTTGATCCCGAGTATCTTGGCAGTTTTCTTGTTCACTACGAACTCAAATTTGGTCGACTGTTCCCAGGGTAGATTCGCCGGTTTCGCACCCTTGAGAATTCTGTCAACCTGCATGGCGGCACGCTTGTAGTTATCGGCGTAGTCCGGCCCGTAGGTCAACAGGACGCCAGCATCTGCGTATTGCGCCCCTTCGCTAAGCGTTGGCAATCGGGCGCCCGTTGCGAAGCGCACGGTTTGCTCAAGATTTACGGCAGTAAGCGTGAGCGTTGGGTATATAAAAACGTCCGGTCGATATGCTTTG
Organism: uncultured Burkholderiales bacterium; assembly: GCA_964539965.1. GTDB lineage: Bacteria > Pseudomonadota > Gammaproteobacteria > Burkholderiales > JALYOK01 > CAZILI01. The sequence goes on from CAZILI010000206.1 coordinate 4,879, forward strand.
ATTGCCTCGAATGCACTCGTGAAATCGCGCGATTGACGTACCTCGAACAGACGCAGGTCAAGTCCTGTACCTTTCACCGCCGTACGATAGCCTGCCATTTCGACCACTGAGCTAGGGTCGGCTGGATCGGTGAGAACCGCCACGCGCCTCAGGCCCGGTATCAATTCTCTCGCCAATTCAAGCCGCTTGGCTGCTGTCTCGGTTGACTGAAAAGACACGCCGGTGACGTTTCCGACAGGTCGGCTCAAGCTTGAAGTTAGTCCCTCCGCGATCGGATCGGCAGAATCCACGACCACTATCGGTATCGTCGTCGTGGCCTTGCGAGAAGCCGATGCGTCGGCCCCGGTGACGGCAATGACATCTGCACCGGGAGTCACAAATTCCGCAGCGAGCTTCGGCAGCTGTGTCTTGTCATCATTGTCGAAACGCATGATGAATTTCGCGTTCTTGCCATCAATCCAGCCAAGTTCGTTCATTCCTTTGACAAACGCACCCCAGTAATCCGCCGTCCCCTCCGACGTGCCGCTCCATAACACGCCGATTTTTTTGGTGGGACTCTGTTGGTCTTGCGCGAGAACTGAATTCGCGAACAACACGCAAGTAAAGAGAACAATCAATGCCATCGTTTTGCGCAGGATCTTCATCGAATTACCTTGGTCGCCCGCACCATGATCGACTCCGGAATCTTCACGCCGATGGCCTTGGCGGTCTTCAAATTGACGATCGACTCGAACAAGGTCGGCTGCTCGATCGGTACCTCGCTCGGTTCAGCGCCCTTGAGTATCTTGTCCATGTGAGCGGCGGCGTGGCGGTAGGTTTCGATACCGACCGGGCCGTAGGAGAGCAGCCCCCCTGCTTCGGCGAACTCCGGCCCCTCGCCTATGGATGGAATGGCCAACTCCCTCGCGACGCCGATGATGTCTGCATTCTTGATGAAGGTGAGCGGATTTTGTGACACCAGCAGTGCTTGTGGACGTACGCGCCGAATGGCAACGACGGCAGCCGCGAAGTCGGACTCACCGCGCACTTCAAACTTGATTATCTCGACCCCCGTCGAGCGGGCATTGCGCGTCAGTCCTTCCGCTTCGATCCGCGGACCTACGTCGCTCGCATCGAAAAGCACGCCGACCCGGCGCAGTCCGGGGATGACCTCTTTCAGCATCTCCAGACGCTTGCTCGCCGAATCGACCGACTGCCAAGACAGCCCCGTCACATTGCCGCTCGGTTTCGCCAAGCTCGTCGTCACGCCTTCGGCGACGGGGTCGAACATGTCGGGGCAAACCAACGGCGTCTTCGGGGCTGCTTTTCGGACCGCTGCTACAGCGGTGTCCGTTACGAAGAACGCGTTGATCTTGCGCGCGGATAGTCGCCTCGCAAGCGCGTCGAACCGCTCCGCTTCCCGGCCCCAGTACTCGACGTGATACCGAACGTTCTTCCCTTCCGTCCAGCCGCGCCCTTGCATGCCGTCTGTGAAGGCTCGCAGCCAATCATCGGGCACTCGCTGTTCCCAGCCCAAGATCACCGCGACCGTGGGCAAATCGGCTCTTTCCTGTGCACCGGCTACTGTCGAGGCGATCACAAAGGCGAGCAAGAAAAGCGCGCTTACTGCGCTCGGACGCGTGCGGGGTCGACCCGTGCTCATCGAATCACCTCGTCCGCCCGCAGCAAGATCGACTCGGGAATCTTGATGCCGAGTTCTCGCGCGGTCTTCTGGTTGACGGTCAGCGTGAAAACCGTCGGCTGCTCGATCGGCAGGTCGGCGGGTCTTGCTCCTCTTAGTATCTTGGCTACCACGAGGGCAGCACGACGAAATATGTCTCGAACGTCGGGCCCGTAGGCCACCAGTGCACTGCGCGCGCCCGGGCCTCGACTGGCGGCGTACGCGGTGGGCAAGCGCGCCTTGGCCGCCATTTCGAAGATATCCATCTGATAAATTCCAAAGAAGGGCGAGTCGACGATGAGCAGCGCTTCGGATTTCGCCTCGGAGAAATTCGCGAACGCCGACGTAAGCTCGTCGCGATTGACGGCCGACTCGACATCGAGGCGAATCGCCATCTGCAGAGCCGCCTCCTGCAGGCGCGTCACCGCGCCCCGATGCCACGGCGTGTCGGGATTCCATAGTATCGCGATGCGCTTGGCCTGCGGAACGGCTTCTTTCAGCAGTTGCAAGCGCTTGACCATAAGCTCAGAAGTCATATTGGACAGTCCCGTG
>CAZILI010000207.1:0-2466 GCA_964539965.1 uncultured Burkholderiales bacterium
TCGCAGGGCCTACTTCAAGCTCGCTGACGAATCGCGGATGTGGGATTTTACGCGCCGGCGCCGACGCCAGGCCTTGGAATACACCCATACGCCCGACCCAGCGAGAAAGGCCAAGCCCACGGCGACGGCGTCCACCAGCCAAGGGCCGTAGCGGCCGAAGGCGCGGCCGCTGTGCAGATCTAACAACACTCGCTCGAGCGGAATGCTCGCGGCAAACACCTCGGCGGCTTCGCGAGCGGTTTCGCCCGGCAGCGCCACCATTTGCGACCAATTCGCCGACGCGGCTGCGGCGCGACGCCAATTGAGTCCGTCTTCACTCGCAAACTCGCCGGCGGGCGTTGCGATCACGGCCTCGCTGCCCGCGGCGCCGAGTCTCTCAAGCGGCACGGCGGGCAACCCCTGCCGATCGATCTTGTCCACCAACGCGCCGCCGCGATCGAACACCAGCAGCGTGCTGCGCGTCGCAACATACAGCAGGCGACCGACCTCGACCGCGCCGATCGGCGCAGGCTCTCGCTCGGCGAGCAACTTGTTTCCGATCGCCCATTTTTGCGTATCCCAGACCAAATACCCGCCGCTCAAAGCGATTCCGCGCGTCGGTGCCACGGTTTCCAAGCCATACCATTTGAGAACCCAACGGTTGTGCACAGGTGTTGCATCGAGCTTCAGTCGATCGGTGTGGTTGAGCGCGATACCCGAGACGACCAGCAACGCCACCACGATCGCCGCCGTGAGGCCCACGCGTGCGTGCCAGCGCCTGAGTCGCCCAACGGCGTGCGATCGGCTGCCGTGCGAATCTATCAAGGAGCCTGCACCAGACGGTCGTAGTACAGCGCTTGGCGCGCCATCTTGCTCATGGCCCATACCGACAACGTCGCGCCCGAAATGCCGTCGATGCGGCGGGTGAGTTGCCGGTCCTTATCCAGTTGCGCGCCCTCGAACTGTTTCAGGAAGGCGGGAAAGCGCACCTCCATGCCGCGGCTCTCGCGGTAGACGAGGACGCGCGCACGCTCGAGCTTGCCGCCCGCGACGACGAACCCGGCGGTGATGAGCTCCTCCTTGCCGATCTCTTCTAGGATCCAGACCGTCGTGTCGCGCTCCCGCCAATAGCGCTCGCGCAACTTGGTAGGCGGATGGCCCATGATCTTGATCACCTGCGCCTGTATCTCCGGCGTGACCCAAAGCACCGACGGCTTGGGCACGTCGGCGAGCGCCTCGCGCAAGAATGCTTCCGGCGCAAGGTAGACCTGCTCTTGCGCTACGGCAGTGCAGACAAACGCGGCGAGAAGGAAGGTGGCTGTTGTTGTTTTCCAGGGCATGCGGCCCCTGTTGGATCTATCTTGCAGCCCGCCAGACAACACTCCACCGACTTGGTAAGGCAGGAGAGCGAGCGCTTGCAGGCAACCACGGGCACGGCTTGCTCACGCGCCAAGCAGCGGAAATGGCGCATCACGTTGTGCCCGACGAAATCGGTGAACAGGATAAGCAACTCGGTGCCCTTTGGCAAACTGGGGAGCTTGCGCTGATGCGCGGCATCACGCCCGCTCACATGCTGCATTACACGAACCCCGAGCTTGGACAGGGCGAGAGGAATATTGCCGAGCCTGTCGGCGCCGACCACTACTGCATTCATCGATAGACTCCGAAAACGAGAGGAAAAAGGGGCAGCCTTCAGGCCGCCCCGGTACAGCGGCCTGCAATCGTTAGAACATGTAGCCGATCCCGAGATTGAAGCGGTCTTTCTTGTTGTCTTCTTTGAAGTCTTGGTAGTCCGCTTTCAACACGACCTGCGGATGCGGCTTGAAATTGATACCGACCGTGGTCACGCGCTCGTCGTTCTTGGGATCGGCGGAGAAGCCGCTCGGTACGCTGCTTTGCGTGTTGTAGCGCTCGTAGCGAAAGAACGGCGCCAAGTCCATGTCTTGGCCGATGCCGAAGTGGTAGCCGGCCTGGGCGTAGTATCCGTAGAAGGATTTCGGCGCGACCAAGGACGGATCGCCGCTGCGAGCGATCGCCGCGGCCGTCACCTGGTCGGCGTCGCCGAGCGTGCCGCGCGCGTACAGCGCTTGCAGGTCGAGGCCGCCCAAGCGGTACTGGGCGTGCAGGTCCCACAGCGCTACCCGCGCGTCCACACCCTTGAGCGCGGAGTCGGTCACTCCGTTTTGCCCGCTGTTTCCGGTGAAAAAGGCGGCGCCCGCCAATAGGCCGGGCAGGCCGCGATAGTTGAGCGCGCCGTACAAGGCGAAGTCGTGCGCAGGCGCCTCCGACAGTTCGGTACGCATCGATCGCACCGCCCGGTCCGGTCGCTCGAACTTCCCGGCATCGAAACTCGATACGATGCCGATCTCATAGCGCAATCCTTGCAACACATTGCCGTGCACGCCAAAGCCAGCCTCGCGCCAGGTGCTCGGAATAATCCGCGTCTCGACTTCGTTGCGCTCAACGCCGAAGAACGTGGGCGGCTCG
>CAZILI010000207.1:2476-7036 GCA_964539965.1 uncultured Burkholderiales bacterium
GTGCGTTTCGTTGAGGATGCCAAGCGGAACCAAGAAGGCGCCCGCTTTGAAGTTGAGCGCATCGTTGACGCGATAGTCCAAGAAGGCCTGTTCGAGTTCGACCGCACCCGACTCTTCTCCGCCCTCGACCAGCGCGTGCTCGACTTCGAGCTCGGAGAAAAAGCGCAGCCGATCGCTGAAACGATGTCCTAGGAAGAACACGAAACGGCGGAAATCGATCTGGTCCTTGACATCGCTGTCGCGGAAGTTGTTGTAGATGAGTTCGCCATATCCGCCGATGGTGGTGGCCCCTGGCGCAGCCGCGAGCGCGGCTTGCCCGCCCGCCGCACCGGCCAGGCTGACACCCGAGCCCGCCGCGGCGGGTGCAGTGGGCGCTGTCTGCGCTTGCGCCTGCGCCGGCTGTTGGCTCTTGAGCTTTGCCACTTCGGCGCGTAGCTCGTCCAACTCCTTTTGCAGGATTTCGAGCTTCTGCTCGAGATTGGCGTCCGCGGCAAACACCTGCGGGGTCACCAGAGCCGCGGCCAGCGCGGCCGCCAAAGTAGTCTTCTTCATACGACTAGCCTCCTTAGTTGATTGCCGTCTTGTTGTCGAAAGAACCACTGCGATCCAACGCATCGGCCGTGAGGCGATGCCGTCATGGCCGATACCCCGTCGGTAAGCGCGTTGAGGAAAGCCACGACATCCTCGATCTCTTGAGCATCGAGCGCCGGCACGCCCCCTTCACTGCGGTCGTACGGCGCTTCCGTGGTATTGACGTTGCCGCGATACACAGGCGGAGGATCGTCGAACTTCTCGACGCCGTTCACGCCGACCGGATACCACTCCTGCGGATGGGTATCGCGCCGAACATAGAATCGGACTACTTCGCGCAAAGTCGCAAACCTGCCGTTGTGGAAATACGGAGCCGTGCGCGCGATATTGCGCAAGGTGGGTACTTTGAAGGCGCCGCGAAGACCGGTGCGTTGAGACAGGTCGGTCCGATCCGGTCCGCACGCAGGCCAGTTGACCGGAAGCCGAAAGGGCTTGATCGAAGAAGATCTTCTCTCCGACCCGCGCTTGCGCCGAAAGCTCCTGGGCCTGGCCTTGCGCGGTAGGGTCGCGGGGTCACCCACGCAGCCCGCTACGGCGAGCCAGAGCAGGAGAAGGACCGGTAGCCGGCAATTGGGCGTGGACATGTGCGATATTGTTCGAATTGTTGCGTTATGCAAACGATAATGATTCGCATTTGCTATGTCAAGTGCGCTAGCGCAAAGGGATCGCAGTCTCTGGTCCCCGCCTTATTGCTAATGGTTCTTATTTGCAATAGTATGGGCGCCACAATTACTAGATCGCAGGCCGTGCCATGTTCCGTCGCTTCTTTCTCCTCGCGAGCCTCGTGTGTCCACTCGTGCTGCTCGGCGCCAGCCACGTGCTCGCAGCGGAATCAAACTCGCCCATCCCGGGCATGCTGCACATGCTCGACTACGTCGCGGTCGACTACCCCGAGGTGGTTGAAAACGGTCAAGTCAAGGACCAATCGGAATACGAGGAGCAACTGGAGTTCGCCGGACAAGTCCAGACCCTGGCGGCCGCACTGCCCGAGCACAAGGATCGCGCGCAGTTCCAGGCGGAGGCCAGCACCTTGCTGAAGCTCATCCAGGCCAAAGCGCCGGGTAATGACATCAGCGCCACGGCGCTTCGCTTGCGGCAAGCGCTGATTCAGGCCTACGCGGTGGCGACCGCACCCAAGCAAGCGCCCGATCTCGCCCGGGCGGCCGCGCTGTATGCCGACAACTGCGCAGCCTGCCACGGCGCGCGCGGATTGGGTGACGGCGTGCAGGGCGCGGCGCTCGAGCCTAAGCCCGCCAACTTCCACGATCGCGCGCGCCAAAATCAACTCAACGTGTTCGGGCTGTACAACACCATCAGCCTCGGCGTGACCGGTACCGGCATGCCGGGCTTCCCTCAGATAAGCGAGGCCGATCGCTGGGGACTCGCGTTCTACGTCGGCTCGCTCGCCGCGGAAAAAGACGAACTCGCCCGCGGGGAAACACTGTGGCGTGAGGGCGAGGGCAAGGCGTTATTTCCCAACTTGGCGGCGCTCACCACGCTCACCGCAGTGCAAGCTAAGGCGCAGCACGGCGCCAAGGGTGCTGAATTGCTCGCCTATCTACGCGCCCACCCCCAAGCGTTGGCCGAAGGCGCGGAGCCGCCATTGGCCTTCAGCGCGCGCGTGCTACAAGACAGCGTGGCCGCCTACCGCCACGGCGATGTCGCGCAAGCCCAGCAGCTCGCCGTCACGGCGTATCTCGAAGGCTTCGAACTAGTCGAGTCGCAACTCAACACCGTCGACGCCGAGCTGCGCATGCGCATCGAGCAGGAGATGATGCAGTATCGCGGCTTGCTTAAGGCGGGCACGGCACCCGAGCGCCTCGACCAGCAGGTGAAGGTGATCCAGACCATGCTGGAGGAAGCCACAGGGCGCCTGGCAGGCGGGGCCGGCTCCAACGCGACGAACTTCATCAGTTCACTGGTGATCTTGCTTCGCGAGGGATTGGAGGCGATTCTCTTGGTCGCGGGCATCGCCGCCTTTCTCACCAAGACCGGCCGCCGCGACGGGCTGAGCTACGTGCACGCCGGCTGGATTTCGGCGCTCGCGCTCGGCGTGGCCACCTGGTTCGCCGCCTCGCATTTCATCACCATCACCGGCGCGAACCGCGAATTGACCGAGGGCGTGACGGCTTTGGTGTCCGCGGCGGTATTGCTGTACGTGGGCTACTGGCTGCACGACAAGTCGCATGCGGTCGCTTGGAAGCAGTACATCGAGGACAAGATGAAGCACGCGCTGTCGGGCGGCACCCTTTGGCTGTTGGCCGGATTGTCCTTCTTCGCGGTGTATCGAGAGGTGTTCGAAACGGTGCTGTTTTACCAAGCGCTGTGGGCGCAAGCCGCTCCGGCGGGCGCCGGCGCCGTGCTCGCAGGCGGTGCTACGGCCGCGTTGCTGCTCGTCGTCCTGGCATGGGCCGTCGCGCGCTTTAGCGTGCGCCTGCCGCTGCGGCTATTCTTCGGCGTGTCCTCGGCCGTCATCGCCGTGATGGCCGTGGTATTCGCCGGCAAAGGGATCGCGGCGCTGCAAGAAGCCGGCAAGCTGTCCGTGAACATGGTCAACTTCCCTACCATTCCGATGCTCGGTGTGTATCCCCACTTGGAAAGCCTGCTGTTGCAGGCGCTGGTAATCGGCCTGATCGTCGCGGCCTACGCTTATTCCAATCGCACCGCGCGCCGTCGCGAAGCCCAAGTACCGGGGGGTATAAGGCTGTAAGCCTTTCCTCATCTAGCCTTCAGGCCTGTTACCGGTAGAAGTATAGAAGCCAAGGACTTGCCCGCGCCGCACGCCGCCTCGCCGCTCTGCGCCCATCGTCTGAGCAGTGTTCTTACCGGAGCAGGCACCGCGGCGCCGACCGCATCTTCGACCGGGAGCCACAGCCTACCCGCTTCGGCCACCTGAGCGGCACGCCGCAGCACGGTGACCGGTTGCGGTGTGATCTTGAGCTTGTAGTGAGTGAACCCGTGGTGCAGGGGATCCCACGGCTTCTGCCTTCGCACGCGCAGGCCCAGTCTCAAACGACAATGCGTTGCGACGTCCTCCTCCACCGCCAGTTCCGGCAGACTCCACAGCCCGCCCCACACGCCGGTGGGCGGACGCTTCTCCAGCATCACCTCGCCTCGATGCACGAGCATCAGCATGACTACTTCGCGCAGCGGAAGCGCTTTCGCCGGTTTTCGCACCGGCAGCTCGGCCACACGATTCTCGCGCAGGGCTATGCAATCACCGCGCAAGGGACATTGTTCGCAACGCGGGCGGCTGCGTACACACACGATTGCACCCAGGTCCATGAGCCCCTGGGTGTAAGCCTCGATGTCGCGCTCGGGCAGGCGTGCCTCGGCCTCGCGCCAGAGCGCCGCCTCGATCTTCTTCTCGCCCGGATAGCCGGCGACGCCCAGAAAGCGCGCCAGCACTCGCTTCACGTTCCCGTCCAATATTGCGCGCCGCTCGCCGAAGGCGAAGGCGCAGATCGCCGCAGCCGTCGAGCGCCCCACGCCCGGCAGCGCGGTGACGGCCTCGAATTGTTGCGGAAACACGCCGTGAAAGCGCTCGGCGACCATGCGTGCCGCGCGGTGCAGGTTGCGCGCGCGCGAGTAGTATCCGAGCCCGCTCCAACGCTCGAGGACCGCCTCTTCGCTGGCGCGAGCCAGCGCATCGAAATTGGGAAACGCCTGCAAGAAGCGTTCATAGTAGGGAATGACCGTTGTGACCTGGGTTTGCTGCAGCATGATTTCCGACAGCCAAATGCGGTACGGATCGCGCGTAGCCTGCCAGGGAAGGCCGTGGCGCCCGCTCTGTCGCTGCCAGCGCACGATGCGGTCGGAGAAACGCTTCACTGGCTGCGCACCTCGAGCAATAGTCCTTTCGCGCGCACCCCGCCGCTCTTGAGCACGCCGATCTTGGCCGTGCCGTCGGCGCGCAGGGCGCGCAGGGCGCTGAAGTCCAACGGTTGACTCGGCCCACTCGCCCGCGTC
>CAZILI010000208.1:0-7015 GCA_964539965.1 uncultured Burkholderiales bacterium
CGGGTTACAGACCGATTCATGCCTTCAAATTACCCACACGAGTTCCTGAAGACCCTTTCTTATAAGCAATGAACTATAAATGATACGGAATGCTCCCGAAAGTCCCCGAACCGTCTTGGGATCACTCCCACTCTATAGTCGCGGGCGGCTTGCCGGAGATGTCGTAAACGACCCGATTGATGCCGCGAACCTCGTTGATGATGCGGTTAGAAACCTTTCCCAGCAGTGTGTACGGCAGTTCTGCCCAATGCGCCGTCATGAAATCCGTGGTTTCCACCGCGCGCAGCGCGACTACGTGCTCGTAGGTGCGGCCATCGCCCATAACGCCCACCGAGCGGACCGGAAGGAACACGGCGAAAGCCTGCGCGACCTTGTCGTACCAACCGGCGTTGCGCAACTCGTCGATGTAGATGGCGTCGGCGCGTCGCAGCAGGTCCGCGTGCTCCTTTGTGACCTCGCCGAGTATGCGCACGCCTAGCCCAGGGCCCGGAAACGGATGCCGAAACACCATCTCGCGCGGCAGGCCGAGCGCGAGGCCGAGCTCGCGCACTTCGTCCTTGAACAACTCCCGCAACGGCTCGAGCAGTTTGAGATGCAGCGTATCGGGAAGACCGCCCACGTTGTGATGCGACTTGATGGTGTGCGCTTTCTTGGTCTTCGCGCTCGCCGACTCGATCACGTCCGGATAAATGGTCCCTTGTGCCAGCCATTTGGCGCGATCGAGCTTGGCTGCTTCGCGCTGAAAGACATGCACGAACTCGGCACCGATTATCTTGCGCTTCTGCTCTGGATCGCTAACACCGTGAAGCTTCTCCAAGAACAAACCCTCGGCCTCGACGTGCACGATCTTGACGCCGAGATGGCGCGCAAAGGTGTCCATGACCTGCTCGGCTTCGTTGAGCCTCAGCAGGCCCGTATCGACAAACACGCAGGTGAGTTGTGCCCCGATGGCGCGGTGGATAAGCGCGGCGGCAACCGACGAGTCTACGCCACCGGACAAACCCAGAATGACCTCCTCGTTACCGACTTCGGAGCGAATCCTGCCGATCGCCTCGTCGGCATAGTCCGGCATGTTCCAATCCGAGCCCAAGGCGCAGATATCGTGTACGAAGCGCGCCAATATGGCCTTACCTTGCGAGGTGTGCGTCACCTCGGGATGGAATTGCACGCCGTAGAACTTCCTCGCCTCGTCCGCCATGCCCGCGATCGGCGTCGCCGCGTTGCTGGCGATGACCTTGAAGCCCGCCGGCAGTGCGATGACCTTATCGCCGTGACTCATCCACACGTCGAGCAGGCCGTGGCCCTCGTCGTTGGCGCGATCTTGGATATCGCGCAGCAGCGCGGAGTGTCCGCGTGCGCGCACCTCGGCGTAGCCGAACTCGCGCACTCGGCTCGTCTCCACCTGGCCGCCGAGTTGCGCCGCCATGGTTTGCATGCCATAGCAGATACCCAGCACGGGAACTCCCAACGCGAAGACGACCGCCGGTGCGCGCGGTGTCGCTTCCTCGGTGACCGACGCCGGCCCGCCCGAGAGAATGACTCCTTTGGGAGAAAAGGCCCGTATGAATTCGTCGCCGACATCGAAAGAATGCAGTTCGCAATACACGCCCAACTCGCGCACTCGCCGCGCGATCAACTGACTATATTGCGCGCCGAAGTCGAGGATGAGGATGCGATCGTGCATGTGAGCTGTGCCGGTCAACGGCGTTCCAAAGCGAGGGCGGTGGCGGAAGCCGTCACCGAGTGAGGCGCCTACTCGACGTGGTAGTTCGGCGCTTCCTTCGTGATCTGAACGTCATGCACGTGTGACTCGCGCACGCCCGCGCTCGTGATTTCGACGAACTCGGCTTTGGTGCGCAAGTCCTCGATGTTCTTGCAACCAAGGTAGCCCATGCTGGAGCGCAGTCCTCCGAGCAACTGCTGGACGACGCCGATCACGGGCCCCTTGTACGGCACGCGTCCCTCCACCCCCTCGGGCACTAGCTTGTCGGCGTTCATTGCCGGATCCTGGAAGTAACGGTCGGCCGCGCCTTGGGTCATGGCGCCGATACTGCCCATGCCGCGATAGGACTTGTACGAGCGGCCTTGGAACAACTCGATTTCGCCCGGCGCTTCCTCCGTGCCGGCGAACAACCCCCCCAACATCACGCAGTTGGCTCCCGCCGCGATCGCCTTGGCGACGTCGCCCGAATAGCGAATGCCGCCGTCACCGATACACGGTATACCGCTGCTCGCCAGGGCGTCGGCGACGTTCTCGATGGCACTGATCTGCGGCACGCCGACTCCCGCGACGATGCGTGTCGTGCAAATCGAGCCCGGTCCGATGCCGATCTTGACACCGTCCACTCCATGATCGACCAGCGCCTTGGCGCCGTCCGCGGTGGCGACGTTTCCGCCGATGACTTGCATGGCCGGGTACTTGAGCTTGATCCATTTCACTTGATCCAGCACGCCCTGCGCATGTCCGTGCGCCGTGTCGACCACCAACACATCGACGCCCGCGCCGATAAGCTCTTCGACCCGCTCCTTGGTGCCTTCCCCCACGCCGACCGCCGCGCCCACGCGCAATCTGCCTTGGCTGTCCTTGCAGGCCATGGGATGTTCGCTCGATTTCAAAATGTCCTTCACCGTGATGAGACCGCGCAGTTCGAAGTCTTCATTCACCACCAGCACGCGCTCGAGCCGATGACGATGCAGCAGCGACGTCGCCTCGTCGAGTGGAGCGCCTTCGCGCACCGTCACCAAGCGCTCGCGAGGCGTCATGATGTTCTTGACCGGCTGATCGAGATTGGTCTCGAAGCGAAGGTCTCGATTGGTGACGATCCCCACCACGCGGCCACCGCTGACGACCGGCAAGCCCGAAATCTTGTGCTGTTTGGTGCGTGCAAGCACATCGCGGACGGTCATGCTCTCGCTGACCGTCACCGGATCTTTGACCACCCCACTTTCGAAGCGCTTGACCTTGGCGACCTCGGCGGCTTGCGCCTTGGCGCTCATGTTTTTGTGCACGATACCGATGCCGCCTTCTTGCGCCAGCGCAATGGCAAGCCGTGCTTCGGTGACCGTGTCCATCGCGGCCGACACGATCGGCACGTTCAGTGTGATAGAGGGAGTAATTCGAGTGGCAAGACTTACGTCCCGGGGCAGGACGTTCGAGTGGCGCGGTACGAGCAGAACATCGTCGAATGTCAGCGCCTTCTGCAACACACGCATAGCTTGTTCCTTGTCGCAAAAACGCATTATACGCAAGTTGCTTCTGGCCGGTCCGACGGTCGCCGAGCGTAAGGCCAAGCTCATGATGGACAACGGAATATCGGCCGGCCTTGCGTTTCTTTCGAATCTTGGCACAATAACCACATAACCAAACACATAAACATATGACCCTGTCCGCGATGAAGCGGTTCGAAGGTCGATTTCGGTCGAGCGCGTTGCTGCTTGCTATGGTCCTCACGGCGTCTGCCGACAGCGCGGCGGCGTTGCGCGATGCGCTTGCCGGAGAGCGCTTTGGACTCGCTCGCGGCGAAGAGTTTCGTCTCGTCGACGGACGCTGCGCCGATTGCGCCGTGCCCAAACAGGCGCTGTGGTACTTCCAAGACGATGTGGTCGCGGTGCCGCTCAATGGTGGCGGCAATGTCGCGGCCAGTCCGAACGCGATGGAAGATCTAGGCCACTGGCTGGCAACTCCAGAGGCCGCGCGAAGCAGTACGCCTTTCATGATCTGGGTGGGCGCGCCGAAGGTCGCCGCCCACGCGCTGTTGCGTGCCGACGCGAAGTCGGTGCGCTTCGTCGACGGCAGCGAGCGTGACTTCGCGCTGGTGCCGCGACTGGCAAGTAATCGCGCCTACTTCGACCAAGCCAGTGCCGCCTTCTTCGCCGAGCGCACGGTGCGTCTGCGCGGCGATATCGATGCCGCCGGCAGGGTTACCGCTCGAGTGATGTGGCCCGAGGATTTTCAGATCAACGCCATGGCATTGACCGTAAGGCCGCTGGTACAGGGAGAGACTTTCTCGAGCCTCGTCGCAGCGGAGCACGGCGGGGCACAGAGCGAGTTCAGCGTGCGCCTGATCTGGGAGCGCGAGGGGAGTACGCGCGAGTGGGATAACAAAGCGGTGCTGGCCGCGATACTCAACGGCGCGCAGGGGGATGACGACGAAGGGCACGGCGGCCACTTCGCCATCGTGACCGGTCTGCATCGCGAGGAGGGTCGTTTCGACGACTGGCTGGTCAACAATTTCTACAACCTGAACAACTTCAGCGAGAAGGGCATCACAGCGGCCATGGTGCCGATGGACAACTACTTGATGGACCTCAACAGCGGGCAGAGCTACTACCGCCCGTCCTATCTGCTGGTCGCGGTGCTGCGAGAGGCGAAGGCAGCGCTGCTATTTCAAGGCGCTATCCAGCGCGTGTACGCTCATTTCTATCGCCACGACTTTGAGTTCGATCACGCCAAAGCGAATTGCGTGGGGATCAGCATCGACACGTTGAGAGCGCTCGGCTGGCGCCTGCCCGACCTCGGGCCGACCAGCTATCCCAAGGCGGCGCTCGGCTACTTCTCCTCTTCGCTCAGCGATCGCAGCTTCGCGGCGGGACGCAAGACTTTTGCCTACTTGGTCGAGGAGCGCACGCGGCTGTACCCGCGCATGGCCTTCGAGACCATGGGCCACGACTTGCTGCACTTGGTTTCCGGCCCCGCGCGCAAGCTCTCGCCTTATGAGAGCGCGCTCGCGACCGACGTCGAAGCGATCTTGTTCGTGCGCATCCCGCAAATTCCGTCGAGCCGCGCCTTCGGCGCCGACCCGGTGCGCTCGTTCGATCACTACATGGCGCGCGTGCCAGAAGACCGCTCCCAATGGAAGAGAATTCCGGTCGAACCGCGGCCGTTTCCGGACACGTTGCGCGAGGGGGCGAGGAAGAGCGTGGGTTTGTCCGATACGGTGATCGGCCTCATCGCAACCGGCGGATTGGCGGTCGTGGTTGTGGGCCTGCCCCTAGTCTGGTTGGTGAAGCGTCGGCGCGAGCGAGGGTAGGGTCACCGGCAATACTCCTACTCGTACTCTATCAAAAGCTTAGTATGGACAAGGCGTACAAGCACATACCCCGCACGGCATCCAGCATAGTCGCTGCCGGAGGCAATGGCTCGCGCGAGGCGCTGCATTGCGCGTCGACCTACGCGTCCTCTACTATCGCGCATCGTCAACTCCGGCCTTCTTCCTCCCGCTATGGCGCAGACACCTTTGCTGCCGGTCATTGAGCTTTCTACCGGACATGAACCGGTTGCGACGGTTATTTGGCTGCACGGGCTAGGCGCCGACGGTAACGACTTCGTGCCCGTGGTGAAGGAGTTGGCGCTGCCGCCTGAGCGAGCGGTGCGCTTCGTTTTTCCTCACGCGCCCATGCGCCCGGTGACCATCAACGCCGGCTACGTGATGCGCGCTTGGTACGACATCCTCGCGCTCGATAGCTTGGAGCGCCGTGTCGATGAGACGGGTATCCGCGCCTCGCAGGCTGCCATCGAGGCGCTCATCGAGAAGGAGAGAGAGCGTGGCATGCCGGCCGCGCGCGTCGTTCTAGCGGGATTCTCCCAGGGCGGGGCGATCGCATTGCAAACCGGCCTGCGCCACGGCGAACGCTTGCTCGGCATTCTCGCCCTGTCCACCTACCTGCCTTTGGCGGACTCGCTTCCCAGCGAAGCGCACGCGGCGAATCGCGACGTGCCCATCTTCATGGCGCACGGTACGCAAGACGAAGTGGTCCCCGCCGCGGCCGCGATACGCTCGCGCGATAAGCTGCGTAGCCTCGGCTACGCGGTCGATTGGCGCGAGTACGCCATGGGACATTCGGTCTCGATGCAAGAGATTAACGACATCGGTCACTGGCTGCGCACCCGCCTGGTCACTGCGTAGGGTAGGACACGTCGACACGACGGTGTCGCTCGTGCCGACAGAAAAAGAGCGGGCGAGCACGGCGCTTTGTTCTTGTTATTGCGCGCGGCTCGCCCGGAATGGACTGAACGGAGTTTTTTCTTCTTCTTGTTTCTGCTTCTTCTTGTTGTAAAGCGCTTGCTACGCCCGCGCCAACGGTTTGCGCGAAATCAGTCCAACGGAACCCACTGCGAACAATAACCACGTCGCCGGCTCGGGCAGCTCAGGTACGCTTGCGCCGCCTTCGATGCTGTCATTGGCGCAGGTCATGCTCCACTTGAAGCCGAGCTGATCGCCCGCTTCGATGCCGAGCGAGCTCATGCTCATGCTGTAGGTAAGCGTGTTCCACAGGCTGCCGTTCCAATTCATTTCGGCGACGCTTAGATCGGCCGTCCCGATGCGACGGCTGCGCGCGCGAGGATCGCGCAACACTTCTTGGCCCCGGCGAAAGGTTCCGCTGTGTATCTCTTGCTCGGCTAGCCTTACGCCGAACTGGTCGTAGATCTTGCCGCCCTCGCTCGTGTCCACCACCAATTCCCACGCCTCGCCGTTGCCGTAGGTATCGTTCCAATACGGCGCGGCTCCGTACGGATGCCAGCCATTGGTACTGATGAACAAGTCGCCGTAGTGAACGTCGCGATACCAGGCGCTGTGGCTCTCTTTGAATTTGGTCACTACCCGTATCGACATGATGTCGCCGTCGAAAGTCACGTCCATGTGATCGACTTCGAAGATCTTCTTGTCGCCGATCACATCGCCGTGGCCGTAGTCCCTCGACCCGATGTAGTTATCGTTGATGGTTTGCGTGAGCGGCAGCGAGAGAGAGGCCGACGAGAGCGTCAACAACGCGGCGCCGGCGATTGCGTGACGGAGTGTCTTCATTGCGTGCGTCCCTTTCTTCTCTCGTTTTCTGTTGTTGTCTTGTTGGAGCATCAGGCTGCCGACCATGCAGCAAGCGCTGTGCCAAGCAACCTAAGGCGCTGAGCGGCAAGGAGTTAACACGCTGTTTACAATCGATTTGTTAAGCGAACCGACAGTTGCGCGCGAGGCAAGACTCGTCTATGCAAACGCGCGATTTGCGTCGAACGTGT
>CAZILI010000209.1:0-6992 GCA_964539965.1 uncultured Burkholderiales bacterium
AGTCCACCACCTGCTCGGTGCTCTTTAGGCCCTTGGAGGTCACCATGGCGGTCAAGTCCAGACGCGCCGGCATGCGCGGAATCGGGCGCACCCTCTCGGTGGCGGTCTGCCAACCGCGATAGCTGGCATAGCGCGTGTTGAAGTCCTCGTCACGGTCGGCCATCATGGTCGACACCGCCATCATCTCTTTGTCGCCTTCCTTGCCTTCGGGCTTGGTCGCGGAGGAGATGTCCTGACCCTGGGCGATCTTCTCGCCCACACCCTTCACGCTATCGCCGATGCCGCCCATGGGCACGCGATCGGGCGCGACGAAACCGATGTCGGGAAACAACACTTCGCGTCCGAAGTTGCCGCGCTCGATCAGCAGCCCCGGGGTGATCCACGCCTTTCCGTACGCCCAGCCCGCCACTGTCGGCGGACGCATGAGATGTTGGCCCAGCGCGCCGGTCACCTCGTTGAAGTCGGGTACACCGGGCACGTAGCTCAAGCCCATCTTGCGGTAGGTCGACACCACCAATTCCACCGGGCTCTTGATGCGGGTGCCGTAGGAGCCGGCGCTGTAGAAATCCTTCGACAAGAACAAGGTCGTCAGCAGAGGCTTCAGTTCGTACTTGCTGTCGCGGAAGGTCTTGCCGAGCTGCTTTCTCAACTCGGGCGACAGATCGTCGCGCACCAAGAAGCGGTACAGCTTGCCGGCGACGAAATCCGCCGTCACCGGCTGTTCGAGGATCATGTCGATCACTTGTACACCGTCGTACTTGCCGGTCTTACCGAACACGGTCTTGTCGTCCGCGTCATGCTTATCGGCGTCGACTACGAACTCCAGGCCGCGCACGTTCCAGCCGGTGAAGGCCCGCGCCGCTTCCCGGATGTCCTTCTCCGTGTAGTTGCCGACACCCATGGTGAACAGCTCCATAATCTCGCGCGCGAAGTTCTCGTTCGGCTTGCCCTTGACGTTGAGTCCGGCGTCCAGGTACACGAGCATGGCGGGGTCTTGCGCCGCGCCGATCAGGAGGTCCCGGAAGTTACCTGTGCCGCGCGCTTGGAACAACTGCAGTTGCTTGAGCATCTTACGGTAGTCGCGCACTTTCTCTTCGCTGTTGGCGAAGTGGCCGTGCCAGAACAAGGCCATGCGCTCTTCCAGTGGACGCTTGGTGGCGACCATGCGGTTGGCCCACCAGTAGCCGACGCGGTTGGTCTCCAGCATGCTGGCCCGCAGCCAATAGAAGAACTTGTTCACCACCGGCTGCATGCGCCGATTGCCGGTCGGCTTTATCTTGACGCCGAGTGCTTCGCCTTGCTTCTTGGCCATCTCGGTGGTGGCCGGGCGGCTGGTCGGGAACGGATCCAGTCCCGCCTCGAATATACCCGACTCGTCGAACGGCGCCAGCGCGCTGTTGTCGATCGATTCGAACTGCACCAACTCGCGCACCGCCTGCTCCGGTGTCATGTCGGCGAGGCGCTGGATTTCCTCCGGCGTGCCGCCGAAGCCGGCGCGCTCCAGCAGATGCGCGGCGCGGTCGTAGCTCCAGTCGGCGCGGGCGATCGGGGCGAGGTCGCCGCGCCACTCGGGCGGGCCGGCGCCCATGTTAGGCTGTGCGGCGGCGTTCACCAGGCCCGCGCTGACGAGGCACAAGCCCCCCAGCAGCAGGGTGCGTAACCCCCGTGCCAAGTCGTATGATGGTGTGGTCATGATGCGGCGCTCCTCGATGGTAAGTCGTTGTTCCAATGATGTTATTATGAGAATGGACAACAGACGCGAGGTACTTTATCAGAATCCGGCCGACGCGGGGATACGGAAATTCCTGATTCTGGGCCGGGCAAAAGTTGTTGCTGCAGCGGGTGGGACGGTAACATGCACGCGCAACCGAAGTGCACGCTTGCGTATGGGAGGGGGATCGTGCCGGGGAAACTCATGCGCGGCCGCATCGAGGTGCCGCGACCAGTCGTGCGGGCTGGGATAGCCCAGCGCCTCAGGGGCGGGGCGGCGGGTCCTCCGACCGGTCCGCGCAATCGTTAGAGGGGCTCATGCGCGCCTTGTTTCAGTTGAGCCACCCCCCGTCGAGTCTGCCGACCCGCCGTGCAAGCGTGGTATTTGCCGAGTATGGTGCCACATCTTGACTGCGATTCGCTTGGGCTTTCTTAGTGTCGTGTTGCATCGGATCGCCGTTTTGTGCGCAATCGCGATTGCAGGGCAGGCAGCAGCGGCCGATGTCTCCGAGGCCGAATATCAGATCAAGGCTGCGTTTCTATTCAACTTCGCCAAATTCGTGCAGTGGCCCGATACGGCGTTTGGCTCGGAGTCGAACCTTCAGATTTGCGTGTTGGGCGACAATCCGATCAGCCCCGCCCTTTCCACCATCGAGAACAAGACCGCGCAAGGGCGCAACGTCGTCGTTCGTCGCTCGCTCAAGGCGAGCGAGGCGGCAGAGTGCAACATTCTTTATGTGGCCGACGCGCGGGCGCTGCCCGCGGCCGGCCGCGCCGCGCCCGGCGCGTTGACGGTGAGCGACTCGACCGGGTTTGCCGAAGCGGGCGGCATGATCGGCTTGGTGACGCTCGACAACAAGGTTCGCTTCGAGGTCAACCTCGATGCCATCAACGACGCGGGCCTCAAGGTGAGCGCTCAGCTGCTGAAACTCGCCAAGGCGGTATATCGCGCAAAAGGGCGGTAAACAGGGGGGTATAGCGAGGAAAGCCTATCCCGATGCGGTCTGCAGGTCGCTACCTACGGGAGTAGTGGATACCCGCGCACCCGCTCCTAAGCCGTACGCCGCGCCCCACGCCAAGCCCTCCCAGGTCGTCGCCTTGGGCCGGTACTCGCATCCGATCCAGCCCGCGTAGTTCAGTGCGTCGAACAGGGCAAACAAGTAGGGATAGTTGATCTCACCGATCGAGGGTTCGTGGCGACCCGGCACGCCGGCGATTTGGATGTGGCGCACCGCGCCTATATGCGCGCGAAACGTCTGCGCCAGGTGGCCCTCCATCAGCTGCATGTGATAGCAGTCCAAGTGCAGAAACAGGTTATCGCTCGCGACTTGGCGCAAGGTTTCGACCGCGTGCTCGGTCCGATTGAGAAAGTAACCCAGCATGCCCTGCGTCGTATAGCTCGGCCCCTGCTTGATCGCGTCGAGCCGATTGTTGATCGGCTCGATCACCGCGGCGATGCCGTGGCGGCGGAAGGTCTCGGCGGCGAGCTTCAAGTTGCCCACGTACACGCGCTGCATTTCGGCTCGGTCCATGTCCGGGCCGACCGCGCCGGCCATGACGTGTACCGTGTCGCACGCCAGCCGCTTGGCGTAGTGCACCGCTGCATCCAGGCTTTGCTTGAATTCCGCTTCCCGCCCGGGCAGCGCCGCAATGCCGCGCTCGCCACCCTGCCAATTGCCGACCGGAGTATCGATCAAGGCCATGGCGAGCCGCTCGGCGTTAAGTTGCCGTGCCAGGTCTTCGGCCGGGAAGTCGTACGGCACTTGAAACTCCACGGCGCGAAAGCCCGCCCGCGCGGCCTGCTCGAAGCGCTGCATGAACGGCACTTCGGCGAAGAGATAGTGCAAGTTCGCTGCGAAGCGGGGCATCAGACGTTCCCTAGAGGGTGATCTCGAGATTGTCGATGAGCCGCGTGGCGCCCAAGCGTGAGGCGCCCAACACCACCAGCTGCCGGTCTTGCGGACCGGGCAACAGCAAGTCCTGCTGCCGCCGCACGGCGATGTAGTCGGTCTTCCAGCCGTGCGCGTCGAGCTGTTGGCTCGCCTCGCGCTCGAGCGTGGCGAAGTCACGATTGCGACTGTACACCGCGCCACGAACCTGCGAGAGGCAGTGGTATAGCCGGATCGCCTCCTTGCGCTCTTGCGCGCTCAGATAGCTGTTGCGCGAGCTGAGCGCCAAACCGTCCTCGGCGCGCACCGTCTCGGCGGGAATGATGTCGATCGGCAGATCGAGCTGGCGCACCATGTCGCGCAGCACGATGTACTGCTGGTAGTCCTTCTTGCCGAAGATCGCCACGTGCGGCTGCACGATGTTGAACAGCTTGAGCACCACCGTGGCCACGCCGCGAAAGTGTCCCGGCCGGAACTCGCCTTCGAGGATGCCTTGGATGTCGGCCGAAGGCTCGACGATGTAGGTCTGAGGCTCGGGATAAATGTCCCGCTCGCTCGGCGCGAACACCACGTGGCAGCCGGCCGCTTCCAGCTTCTCGCAATCGGGGTCCAGGGTGCGCGGATAGCGGTCGAAATCGTCCTTGGGCAAGAACTGCAAGCGGTTCACGAAGATGCTCGCTACCAGGCAGGCGGCCTTGGGCTTGGCGATGCGGATCAGTTGGATGTGGCCGGCGTGCAAATTGCCCATGGTCGGCACCAGCGCCACACGCCGCTCGGCGCGCAGCCGCTGGCGCAGCTCCGATACGGTGTGGATGACGTCCATCAATAGCTGTGCTCAGGCCCCGGAAAGCTCTGCTGTTTCACCGCCGCGACGTAGTTCTTGAGCGCGGTCGCGATATCGCCGGCGCCTTGCATGAAATTCTTCACGAACTTCGCCTTCTTGCCGGGAAAGATGTCCAGCATGTCGTAAATGATGAGCACCTGCCCCGCGCAGTGCACTCCCGCGCCGATGCCGATGGTGGGGATGCTCAATGCCTCGGTCACTTGCTTGGCGGCTTGTGTGGGCACTGCTTCCAGCACCAGCATGGCCGCCCCCGCCGCCTGCAGCGCCTTGGCGTCCTCGATGAGTCGCGCCACCGCGGCCTCGGTCTTGCCTTGCACGCGGAAGCCGCCCAGTTGATTGAACGATTGCGGCGTCAAGCCCAGATGGCCGCATACCGGAATGCCGCGCTCGACCAAGAAAGCGACCGTATCGGCGAACAACATGCCCCCTTCGAGCTTGACGATATTGGCGCCGGCCGCCATCAGCTTGGCGGCGTTGGCGAACGCCTGCTGCGGGCTCTCTTGATACGAGCCGAATGGCATATCGCTCATCACCAACGCGCGCTTTGAGCCGCGTACCACGGCGCGCGTGTGATACTCCATGTCGGCGATGGTCACCGGTAACGGGCTATCGTGGCCCTGTATCACCATGCCGAGCGAGTCGCCGATGAAGACGATGTCGATGCCGGCCTCGTCCACGCGCGCGGCGAAGCTCGCGTCGTAGCACGAGATCATGACGATCTTGTCGCCCGCGGCGTGCATTTTTTCAATATCTTTAAGGGTAATACGCATGACTGCCGGATGCTCCTAAGGTGGTGAGTTGTGCGCGGGTATCAGCTTCCCCGGTTGAAAAACTCGCGATTGCTGCGCATGGCCGCGATGCGCTGCAATAGTAATGCAAAGTCTTCCGCCCTATCCACGAAGTTCAAGCGCGTACTGTTCACGATCAGCAAGGGCGCGGCGTCGTACTTGTAGAAGAATTCGGTGTAGCTCTCGCCCAGCCGGCGCAGATAATCCTCCGATATGTTGCGCTCGTAGCTGGTGCCGCGGCGGTGTATGCGCTCGGTGAGCGCGGCCACCGGCGCCTGCAGGTAGATCACCAGGTCGGGAGTCGGCGCTTGCGGCGCGAGATGGCGAAAGATCTGCTGGTACAGATTGAACTCGTCGTCTGACAGCGTGAGGCGCGCGAACAGCGGGTCCTTCTCCAGCAAGAAATCCGCTACCGTGACGCGCTCGAACAGCTCGCGCTGCTTCAGTTCGCTCACCTGCGCAACGCGATGGAACAAGAAGAACATCTGTGTCGCGAAGGCGTGCCGGCGCATGTCGCGATAAAAGCGCGGCAGGAAGGGATTCGCGTCGGGCTCTTCCAGCAAAGTCTGGGCACCGAGGTGCTCGCCCAAGCGCAGCGCCAGGCTGGTCTTACCGACGCCGATCGGACCTTCGACCACGATGTAGCGGTATTTCTCGGGCAGCATGATTTGCTACGGTTCTACCTTGGTTATTTGGGAGCGATCGCACGCCGCGACCAGGTCGGCCAGCCGACCGCGGCCCGGCACGATGAGGTGCGGGGCGATTTCCGCCAGCGGCAGCAGCACGAAGCCGCGCTCGTGCATACGCGGATGCGGAATCGTCAGCTCGGGCAGCGCGATGCTTTCGTCGCCGTACAGAATGATATCCAAATCGAGCGGGCGCGGCGCGTTGCGAAAGCTGCGCCGACGGCCGTGGCGCGCCTCGATGGCGATCAGTTCTCGCATCAGCAGGGGGGCCGCCAGCACGGTGCGCAGTCGCGCGACTGCGTTGAAAAAATCCGGCTGCTCAGCGTAGCCCCACGGCGCGCTGCGATACAGCGATGAAGCCTGCAGCGGCTCACCCGCAGCCAGCGCTTGCAGCTCGCCGAGCGCGCCTGCGATGTGCGCGCGGGGATCGTCGATGTTCGCGCCGAGCGCGATGTATGCGTCAACCGGCATGGCGCGGCGGCAAGTCCGATTCGGAGATTCCTAACTTTGCGACGGTGTGGGAGTAAGCTCGTCGCCCGCGTGCGCCTTCTTGCGCGAGCCGCGCCGCCGCCTTGGCCGCGCTTTCTCGCGCGGAGCCTGCTCGAGCAGCGCCTTGCGCTCTTCCTCCGAGCCTTCGATGAATTGTGTCCACCAGCGGCCCAGCTCGGCGTCCAGCTCGCCGCTCTCGCAGCGCAGCATGAGGAAATCGTAGCCCGCGCGCAGGCGCGGATTCTCCAGCAGGCGATAGGGGCGCGTGCCGAAGCGTTGCTCGAAGCGCGGCTGCAGACCCCAAATCTCTTTCATCATGGCGTCGAAGCGGCGTGGAATGGCGAGCTTCTCGCGCTGCCGCGCGGTGACATCGTCCATCGCCTGATATAGCGCAGGGATCGGCTTGTCGCCTTGCTTTTGCGATTGCTGCCAGGCCGACAACACCTCGTGCCAGAGCAGCGCGGCGAACAGAAAGCCGGGGGAGACGGGCTTGTCGGCGCGTACCCGCTCGTCGGTGCGCTCCAGAGCCAAACGCACGAAGCGCTCGCCCAGCGGCTGCTCCAGGATCACATCCAGCAACGGCAGC
>CAZILI010000210.1:0-6986 GCA_964539965.1 uncultured Burkholderiales bacterium
GGCTCGCAAGCTTAGCCAAGCTACGCTAGGTCAGCGTCGTACAGGGCAAAGCCGAGTTTGCCTCGCCCAAGAGCGTGCGTATACATACGTCGGAGGGCGCCAAGACCATCGGCTTCGATTCTTGCATCATCGCCGCCGGCTCTCAGACCACCAAACTACCGGGCCTACCCTACGAAGACCCACGCGTGTTGGACTCGACCAGCGCGCTCGCCCTGCAGGACGTACCGGCGCGCATGCTGATCGTCGGTGGCGGGATCATCGGGCTCGAGATGGCAACCGTGTACGACGCCCTAGGCAGCAAGATTAGCGTGGTTGAACTGATGGATCAGTTGATGCCGGGCGCAGACCCTGACGTCGTCAAACCGCTTGCCCGGCGCATCGAAAAGCGCTACGAGAAGGTCTATCTCAAGACCAAAGTAAGCCGGGTCGAAGCGCGCCCCGATGGCCTCCTGGTGCATTTCGAGGGCGAGCAAGCGCCGCAGCCACAGCTCTACGATCGCATTCTGGTCGCAGTCGGGCGCCGCCCGAACGGCAAGTTGATCGGCGCCGAGCAGGCCGGCCTGCACGTCAACGAGCGTGGTTATATCCCCGTCGACAAGCAACAGCGCACCAACGTGCCGCACATCTTCGCAATCGGGGACATCGTCGGCGAGCCGATGTTGGCGCACAAGGCCACTCACGAAGGCAAGGTCGCCGCCGAAGTGATTGCCGGGCACAAGGCGGCCTTCGACGCGCGCGCCATTCCCAGCGTCGCCTACACCGATCCGGAGGTCGCCTGGATGGGACTGAGCGAACCCCAAGCAAGAGCAGCCGGGATGGACTACGAAAAAGCCGTCTTCCCCTGGGCCGCCAGCGGGCGGGCGTTGGGGCAGGCGCGCGATGAAGGCATGACCAAGCTGCTTTTCGACAAAGTGACACACCGAATACTCGGGGCTGCGATCGTCGGTCCCAACGCGGGGGAATTGATCGCAGAGACCGTGCTCGCACTCGAGCTGGGAGCCGACGCGACCGATTTGGCGCTTAGCATTCACCCCCACCCGACCTTGTCAGAGACGATTTGCTTCGCCGGCGAAATTGCCGACGGCAGCATCACCGATCTCTATCTCCCCCGTCGCTAGCCGCGGTCAAGCCGCAACCGGCGCGACCCGCGGCGACGATGCCTTCGCGCCCACGGAGCGGGATTTGCCGGCGAGGCGACGCTCTATTTCACGCCAGAATCTGCCGTCGTCGGTGACGTCGTCCTGCGGCTTGAGCGAGTAAGACCACTCCAAGGCGCAGGTCTGAATGGCGTCGACGACCGTTGCCGCGCCGTAGGTGGCAATCCATTTGCGGACGAGCGCCGCTTGAGCCGGTGCGTCATGTGTCGCCTGTTTGGTGTTCATGTGCCCTTCACGTAGATGAAAGATAAAATGCAAGTTCGGTCGCTCGATCGCGGCCGGGATCACTGACTTCCGCTTTTCCCTCCACATTCTACCGCCTTCTCCCCTTCATGAACCGCCGCGCGACAGAACGATTTCGCGCGCATCGCCACTTCCCTCACCAGGCAAGACGACACCCGAGCGATCGGTGAGAATCAGACGAAGTCGATGTACAACACATTGCACGTCGCCGCAGACTCGGGGGGATCACCTCGCCCGAATCGTGAACGAGATCTCCGCCTCGATATCGACGCAGCAGGAATCCACCCCGAAAATCACGCACAGCGCCGAGCGCATCGCCGGGTCGGTTCGGCGCAGGAAACAGCCGCATCGCCCATCAGACACGCAAGCTGCGCGCTTACAGCACCTTGCCGAACAGGTCGAACGCGAGGGCGCCAACTTCAAGCTGTAGTTGGCGGTGGCGACCGAATTCGGCTCTTGGGCATGCCCAAGAGCCGCGGCCCGCACATCAGGATCTACCTCGTCGACGCCCGCGCCGTAGTCGACTCGTGCCCACACTTCTTCACAATCTACCAAGGCTCAGCGGCCGTAGAATCTTTGACACGCAACACGAGGTTGATCGGCATGAAACTGGCTGACAATGGGTGGATCGACGAGTGGGACGACCCACGCGAGCGGCACGACTTCTTGATCGGCATGCACCACGGCAGATCGGGGATGGAACCGTATTATCACGGCCCCTGGCCCGAAGCGTACGAACTCGGCTACGAGATCGGTGAAAGCTTTCGTCTGAGCGGACCCAGCTATACCCTGCATTGACCACGCAAGACCGCGCTACTCCTATCTCGCCTCAGTGAAACACTCGCCCGGCGTCAATCACCAAAGTCTGACCGGTGATGCTGTCGGTCTCGCATAACCCCACCACTTGCTTGGCGATGTCGTCTTTGTCGGCGGCACGCTTTAGCAACGTTGCATCGGCCGCTCGCGCACGATAGCTCGCGTCAAGATTCGCGGTTGCCCGCGTGCCCTCGAGGAATCCAGGGGCAATGCAATTCACCAACACCTGCGGCGCCAACGCCACGGCCATGCATCGCGTCAGATGAATGAGTCCCGCTTTCGAAACGGCATAGGCAATCGACGATCCTTGTGGCGCCAGTCCCGCAACGCTGGCGATGTTGACGATGCGGCCGGCACCGCGCTGCCGCATGGCTGGCGCCACCGCCTTCGTGAGCAGCATAGGGCCGGTCAGATTAACGCTTAGGATCTTTTGCCATTCCTCCAAAGTCATTGCATCCAGGTCGGGAAACGGAATCCACTTGTTGTAAGCGGCGTCGTTCACCAGGATGTCGATGCGCCCGAAGGTCTGCGTGACGCGCCCTACCATGTCTTGAACTTGCTCCGCGTCCGTCACATCGCACGCTATTGCGTGCGCGCGCACGCCCAATCGAGTCAACTCCTGCGCCACTGCCGCCGCCTCGTCTGTGCTGCGCGCATACACCACCGCCACGTCGGCGCCGGCCCGCGCTAGCGCGCGGCAAATACATTGTCCGAGACCTCCGTTGCCGCCGGTCACGACGGCCACCGCGCCTTTTAGCTGCATCGTTAAGCCTCCTACTTTACGACACCCAAGATGCTGGTACTGAGCGATCGCGGATCGCGCCTGCCCCATTTACCTTGTTCGACGACAGCGAAGAATTCGGCCAACGCCCGGTTGAAGGCATCGGGCTCTTCCAGATTGATCGTGTGACCAGATCGTGGCAAGACAACTAACGCCGAAGACGGAATCGAGCGCTTCATCAGCAGCGCCGGCTCCAGGCAAGGTTCGTCCTCGTCGCCGGTGATAATGAGGGTAGGCACCTCGATCCGCTTCATGCCCTCGACCAACTCCCACAGCGAGGGGCGCTGCCGCTGCACGCCGCGCTGGGTTAGCGCGGCGCCCTGCGCCGAATGCTCGGCGAACTGATCGGCGAACTCCCGCCAGCCGCGTGGGTCCTTGTTCTGAAATTGGACTCGAGTCGGGCCCAAAGTATAGATCTGCCCAGTAGCCGCGGTTCCCTGCGTCTCGAACATGCGCGCCGTAGCCTCGCTTTCGGCCTGAAACTTCTCGCGTTGGCCGGGTTGCGCACCGTAGCCGCATCCTCCGACTACCAGTGACAATACACGCTGTGGATAGGTGAGGCCCACGTGCAGGGTGGCGAAGCCGCCCATGGAGAGCCCGACCACGTGCGCCTTCTCGATCCGCAAATGATCGAGCACCGCGATCACGTCGTCGCGCGCGTGCGCCTGGGAGTATTTGGTGCCATCCGTCGGCACTTCTGAGGGCGGATAACCGCGAGCGTTGTAGGTAATGCACCGATAACGCCGAGAAAAACACCGCACCTGCGGTTCCCAGGCGCGATAGTCGCCGGCGAATTCATGCACGAAGATGATCGGCGTGCCGTCGCCGGTTTCTTCGTAGTACAGCTTTACTCCGTCTCGTGTTGTTGCGTATTGCATAGTTTCCCCCTACTACTTCCACATGGTCGGAATCTTGTCGATCTTGCGTTTGGTCACGTCTTCTAGCCAGTCCTTGGCGCGTTGCCGGTGCCGCTCCTCCAACGAGCGATCCTTCTTGTCCCGGGCGTAGGCGAGCGCATCCTCGTTGTTCATCGCCACCAGTATCATGCGCTCGTAGACGAACTGCTTCTCGCGGTCGCTGTTTTCCTGGAACTTCGGGTCCTCCGCCAGCTCCTCCTGACAGCGCTGCACCAACATGCGAAATTGCTCGCGATCTGGCCCTTCCCGATTGCTCGCATACGCCATGTACAGCACCGCCACGAAATACGCGTAGGCGCGGCCGACATCGTTTACCTCGCCTCCGCCCTTGAGTAGTGTCTCGTGATAGCGCTTCAGATACGTGATTGCCCGCGCCTTGGTCGCGCGCGCCTCCTCCGGTGTCTTCTCCTGATCGGCGAACCATTGCGGCAGCAACGACTCGGCCACCGGTCTGAATTTCGCGTTGCAGCCGCCGGGCTGCGATTTGCAAGCAAGAGGCGGCGTTGGCGTTTCCGCCGGCGTGGGCTCGGCAGCTGGCGTGGACGTGCCGGCCTTCGCCGGTTTCTTGCTTCGAGCCGGCGCGTCGCGCTTGAGCGCATCTTCCATCTTGACCTGAGCCACCGCCCCGCCGCTTAGCGCGAGCAGCGCGGCGGTCAACCACGCTGCAAGGCACTCTCGCCCCAGCGGCGCGCGCGCCAAGCCCGTCATCGGCCGCGAAACCGAGGGGTGCGCTTTTCCATGAACGCGCGGCGACCCTCGATGTAGTCCTCGCTGGCGAAGCAAGCGCGGTACATTTCCTCGACTCGCGCCATATCGCGCTCCTGCGGATCTTTCGCGATCTCGCGGATCGCCCGCTTGGCGGCCGCCATGGTAAGTGGGGCGTTTTCCGCGATCAAAGTGCAGTACTCGGCAAAGCCTCGATCGAACTCGGCCGCCGCGAAGGTCTTGGTAACCAGCCCCATGCCGGCCGCCTCGGCGGCGCCGATCTTGCGCGCGGAAAAGAAGACGTCGTAGGTTCGCGCGTAACCGATCATCTCAACCATTCGCTTGATGCCGCCAAACTCGTAGCCCAGCCCCAAGCGAGCCGCCGGCATGCGAAACATGGCGTCGTCCGAACAAAACCGCAGATCGCAGTCCAGCGCGAGCGCCAAGCCGCCGCCCACGCAGACGCCACGCACCTTCGCCAGCGTGGGCTTGGGGCATTCGAGCAACTCATGGATCGCCGTCTTAATGGCCGCGTTGTACTGCGCCAATGCCTCGCCTTGGCTGCGATTACGCTCGAACTGCGAGATATCCGCGCCCGCCGAGAAGGCTCGCTCGCCCTCGCCGGTGAAAACGATCATGCGGACCTCAGCATCGTCGACAAAGCTCGCCAGCGCGGCGGGCATCTCGCGCCACATGTCGAAAGTGATGGCATTGAGCTTCGGGGGATTCGATAGAATCAGCCAGCCGATAGCGCCGTCCTTGCGCGCGATCAATTTCCCGGTTTGCGCTAACTCTGGCGCATTCATGCTTTTCGCTCCTTCAGGTTGTGCTTCAGATAACTCGATTCGCGCGCAGTTGCGCGATTTTCGCGGCGTCAAAACCCAGCTCACCCAGTATCTCCTCGGTGTGCTCGCCCAACTCCGGCGTGGCGCGCGCCATACCGGCGGGCGTGCGCGAGAGCTTGATCGGCTGCGCGACCAGCTTGATATCGCCCATGCGGGGATGGCGTACCGCCGCAGCGGCACCCAAGTGCTGCACCTGTGGATCGGCGAACATCTCGTCCATGCGATAGATCGGACCGCATGGCACGCCGACGCCGTTCAACAGGCCGATGAGCTCCGCGCTGGCGTAGTTTACCGTGGCGCGATTCAATTCCGCGTTGAGGGCGACTCGATTCTTCGAGCGCAACTTGTCGCTGGCGTAGTCGGCGTGCTGCGCGAGATCCTCGCGCCCGAGCGCTTTGCAAAGCTTTTGCCACTGGCCTTCACCCGAACAGGCGATGTTGATGTAGCCGTCACGCGTCTTGAACACTCCGGTCGGAATGGTGGTTGGATGATCGTTACCGGCTTGTCCCGGCACTTCGCCCGACATCAAGTAGCGCGCGGCCTGAAAGTCCAGCATCGCGATCTGCGATTGCAACAAGGAAGCCTGCACCCACTGCCCTTGACCGGACTTCTCCCGCTCGATGAGCGAGATGAACACCCCCAAGGCGGCGTACAGTCCGCCGCTGGAGTCCGCGACGGCGATGCCGGCGCGTACCGGGCCTTGCCCGGGCAATCCGGTGATCGCCATGAGTCCGCCCATGCCCTGCGCGATCTGGTCGAAACCCGGCCGCTCGCGATAGGGGCCGTCCTGCCCGAAACCGGACAGACTGACCATGATGATGCGTGGATTCACCGCCCGCAGCGAATCGTAGTCGATGCCGAGGCGAAACTTGACGTCGGGCCGGTAGTTCTCGGCGACGATGTCGGCACGCTGCGCCAGCTGCTTGAAGATCGCCACTCCTTCAGGTGTCTTCAGATTGAGCGTTATCGAGCGCTTGTTGCGATGCAGGTTCTGGAAATCCGATCCATCGCGCGGCCCGCCCATCCCTTCGTTCGGGTCGACCCCGGGCGGGGATTCGACTTTGATCACGTCGGCGCCGAAATCGGCCAGCATGCGCACGCAAGTGGGTCCGGCGCGCACGCGGGTGAGGTCGAGGACACGAAGATGGCTTAGCGCGGGTGAGGCGGGCAGGTGCGGCATGATGGATGAACCGAGTAGTGGACCGAAGCGGTAGCGCGGTATTATGAAGCACGGCGCACGGCGAGGGAACCTCTCGCCGTCACGACCCAGCCTCGCGGCGGGCAGCCGCCGCACCCTCTGGACTTGGACCTATCGCTCGATGAAGCCGGCCGACCTTCCCTCCTATCTCGTCAACGACGACCTCAGCCCCTGGCAGATCTACCTTGAGCAGGTGGCGCGCGTTGCCCCGCACATGGGCAAACTGGCGCGCTGGATCGACAGCCTGCGCTACCCCAAGCGCGTACTGGTAGTCGATGTGCCAATCGCGCTGGACGACGGCACCATCGCCCACTTCGAAGGCTA
>CAZILI010000211.1:0-6976 GCA_964539965.1 uncultured Burkholderiales bacterium
TTCGAAGGCTATCGGGTGCAGCACAACATCGCGCGCGGGCCCGGCAAGGGCGGCATCCGCTACCACGCCGAGGTGTCGCTGCCTGAAGTGATGGCATTGGCGGCCTGGATGACCATCAAGAACGCGGCCGTGAACGTGCCGTACGGCGGCGCCAAGGGTGGGGTGCGGGTCAATCCGAGACAGCTTTCCCGCCCCGAGTTGGAGCGGCTCACGCGCCGCTACGCGAGCGAGATTCACCTTCTGATCGGACCGGACAAGGACATCCCCGCGCCCGACATGAATACCAACGAGCAGATCATGGCGTGGATCATGGATACCTACTCCATGAACGAAGGTCGCACCGCGACCGGGGTCGTCACCGGCAAGCCGCTGCAGGTCGGCGGCAGCCTTGGGCGCAAAGAGGCGACCGGCCGGGGGGTGTTCGTGGCGGCGTTGGAAGCCGCCCGCCGCCGCAACATGCCGACGCAAGGCGCGCGAGTCGCGATACAAGGTTTCGGCAACGTCGGCCATGCCGCCGCTCAGATCTTTGCCGATCACGGCGCCAAAGTCATCGCCGTGCAAGACTCCTCGGGCACGGTGTACGACCCGAACGGCTTGAATGTCGCCGATTTGACGCGTTACTCGCATGCCTCGGACAATCGGGTGGCGGGCTATCCTGCCGCACAGGCCTTGAGTCGGGACGAATTTTGGAGCTTGGATTGCGAGTTTCTGATTCCCGCTGCTCTGGAAAAACAGATCACGCAGGACAACGCCGGGGGCATCCGCGCCAGGCTGGTGGTTGAGGGAGCCAACGGCCCGACCACACCGGCCGCCGACGACATCCTGCGCGAGCGCGGCATCACGGTGGTGCCGGACGTGCTGGCCAACGCGGGCGGCGTGATCGTGAGCTACTTCGAGTGGGTGCAAGACTTTTCCAGCTTCTTTTGGACCGAGGACGAGATCAACGCGCGACTGCAACGCATCATGAGTGAGGCCTTCGCCAGCATTTGGCAATTGGCCGAAGACCGAAAAGTCAGCTTGCGCACCTCGGCCTATATCATCGCTTGCACGCGGGTGCTCGAAGCGATGGAGCTACGCGGGCTGTATCCTTAAGGCAGCCCATCCCCTTATGCCGTCCCCGGAAAGGAAAGTCTTCACATGAGCGCGTTACCCAACTACGAAGTCTTCGCCGTGCGCTACGCCACCTTGAAGCGCAAGGCGAGCGAGAACTTCATCGGCGCCGATCCGCACGAAGCGGCGAGCGACTTGGACTATTTCGTGTGGGTCGCCCGCTCACCGCAGCGGACTTTCGTCATCGACACCGGCTTCAACGAAGCGTCGGCGCGTCGGCGCAAGCGCGAGTTTCTGCGCGCGCCCACCGCAGGGCTGAAGCTACTCGACGTCGACCCGGCGCGGGTGGAAGACATCATCGTCACCCACCTGCACTACGATCATATCGGCGGCCACGCCGATTACCCGCTCGCGCGCTATCACCTGCAAGACAAGGAACTCAGTTTCGCTACCGGCCGCCACATGAAAGACGGCATCTTCGCGCACGGCTATGAGGTCGATGAAGTCTGCGCCATGGTGCGCGAAGTCTACCGCGGCCGAGTCGAGTTCTACGACGGCGACGCCGAGCTAGCGCCGGGGCTGTCGGTACACCACATCGGCGGACACACCATGGGCATTCAGTCGGTACGCGTGCACACGCGAGTGGGCTGGATCGTGCTCGCCTCGGATGCGACCCATTTCTACGCCAACATGGAGCAAGTGCGTCCCTTCCCTATCGTCTATCACGTCGGCGAGATGGCACAGGGCTTTCGCAAGCTCAAGGCCTTGGCCGACGATCCGCGCCTCGTCGTGCCCGGCCACGATCCGTTGGTGATGCAGCGCTACCCCGCGGTGGAAGGCTTGGCTGGGATCGCCGTGCGCCTGGACGCGGAGCCCAAAATCGCTTGAGCGGGCGCGCTACACCTTGCGTGAAATGACCGTACTCCAAGCCGAGGGCGGCATGGGATGGATCTCGCTGCTCGCGAAGCCCGCGCGCCTTGCCATCTCATCCAACTCGGCGAACGTGTAGGCGTCACCGCGCGCGGTCGTGGCCAACATCATCATGGCGAAGCCCGCCGACGGCGGCGGCGAGACGCGGTCGTCGTTGGGCACGAACTCGACCGTGACGGCGCGGCCGCCGGGCGCTAGCGCGGCGTGCACCTTGCGCAGCATGCCGACGCATGTGTCGGCGTCGAAATGGTGCAAGAAGTTCGCCAGCAACACGAGGTCATAGCCCGTGCCGAAGTCGACTTCGAACGCGCTACCGGGAAGAGTCTTGAAGCGATCCGCCAAGCCGGCCTTGCGCGCGTTCTGCTGAGCCACTTCGAGCACGCTCGGCCAATCCTGCGCCGTGAGTTCGACCGCGGCATTGCCCTGCGCGAGCGCGATGCCGTAGATACCGTGGCCAGCCGCGATATCGAGTATTTTGATCTTGCCTCCGGCCGGTAACTCGAGAATCTTGGCGACCATCTGCGCCGGCATCGCCATCATGGGCACCATCGCGCGCGCGAACTTCACCCACACCGGGTGCTCGGGCGCCATGGTGCCTTCTTCCGACAGCACCGTGCCGCCCTTGCGGACAGCGGCGGCCAAATCGTCAAAGCTCCCCACGATGGCCGGCGAGAGGATGAACTCCAACACACCTCCCATGTAGGCGGGCGACCGCCGATCGACGAACGGCGCCGAATCGGGCGCGAGAGCGTAACCGCCGCCCTGCTTGACGAGAAAACCCATGATGGTCAGGTAGTCGCACAAAATCCGTGCGCCGCGCTCGGACACGCTGCAGCGTGCCGCTACGCGCTCGGCGCTTTGGTTACCCTCGCCGACCGCAGTGAAGACGTCCAACTCGATCGCGGCTTTGAGCGCTGCG
This sequence comes from uncultured Burkholderiales bacterium, assembly GCA_964539965.1. GTDB lineage: Bacteria > Pseudomonadota > Gammaproteobacteria > Burkholderiales > JALYOK01 > CAZILI01. The sequence goes on from CAZILI010000211.1 coordinate 2,900, forward strand.
GTGCGAACGTGTCCGTTGATGGTTTCGAAAAACAAGGTGGGCGAGGGCCCGCTCGTAGGACTGCTCATCTGTCGAGTCTCCAATAGAAAATGATGCGCCCGTCACGTCGCCTTGCGGCGGCCGCCCTGGCGTTGCAAGAATCTGCGCGACTGCTCGACATCGATCAAGGGATAGATATCGAACTGCGCCGGAATGATCTCCGCCCACTCGTTGAGCAGGCGATGCAGGGTTTCGTTCGAGTCCACATCGAACAATGCGACCGCGCCGCGCCCGGTACGCGCATAGGTCCAGCGCACCAGCCCGCTCGCGAGATGGGGATCGATCCAGCGCCAGAACGCGAGCCGCAGCTTGGTCATGCGAGAGGGCTGTTCCGGCCGTGGCGTGCTGATCACCATGAAGAGCATCGGCTGCCTCCTTTGTCAGTCAATCGATGAACACCTCGACACGCCCGAGCGCGCCGAAGTCGGCGACCACCCGATCGCAGGGCTTGACCGGGATTACGCCGGTCATGCTTCCCGTACTGATGATCTGCCCCGCGCGCAATCCGTCGCCACGCGCGCGCCGATGATTGGCGAGCCAAAGCAAGGCTTCGAGCGGATTGCCCATGGCGCGGCTCGCCGCGCCGCGCGCCACCTCGGTATCGTTGAGCGTTACAACAGCGCTAAGACTCGGCAGATCGAGCTTGCGCCAAGCGAAACACGGCGAGCCCTCGACTAGGCGGCCGGCATAGCCTTGGTCGGCCACCATGCCGAGCGCCCCGTGAGGATGCCGCTGCGACAGGCGGCTTTCCGGGATCTCGATCACAGGGCAAAGGGCGCCGACAGCCTCGACGATCTCGCCGCGCTCGTAGACGCCCGCCCTAGGCGCCAAGTCGCGGCGCAAGCGAAACGCAATCTCGGGCTCGATCACCGCGCGCAGCAATTCCTTGTGTGCCACGGTCGCGCCGCTGCGATAGATGCGAAAGGCGGGGATTTGTCCGCAGAACGGCCGCGGCAAGCCCTGCTTGATCGGCATGCTGGGATCCAAGCATCCGATCTTCCAGCCGCCGAGCGGACGCTCGAATTCTTGCGCCATGGCCTCGCAGATCGCTTCAGCGTCTTCGATCGAGGCGGGCACGCAGCCGGGCGGCAATCGCTCCAGCACAGTGAGCGAGCGCCTGGCACGCAGCAGCAATTGCGCCGCCTCGGCGATCTGGGCCGGACTGAGAGTCGCGTCTGTCTCCCTCATTTCTGGGGGTATATGCGAATTGGGCGCATCCGGATGCGGCCTCTAGCTATGTACATTATGGGGTATAGTGCGCTATGCGCGTGCTGCTACGCCCGCGCATGGAGACCGATTCTACGCCGAGCCGAACGGCTTGACGCCCCCGTTGGTAGGCGTAACATCTCGATGGTGGTCGGCCGGCGACAAGCGCCGCGGCGCAAGCGGTGCCTGCAAGTCGAACCGAAATGCCGCCGCCAACCGCATAGAACAAGAATTTAACAACATCTAGCTCGCAGTCGCGGAAACAGTCTGCGTGCCCGCCAAGTGCTCTCGCTTAAAAGAGGCCTGCGCGCACCGGGTGTTACTTTCTCCGCTACCCCGCCTTCTCGGGCTCGCCTTCTGCAGGGAGACTGCCTCCTTTACCGCAGGTCTCGTGCTTTCCTATATTCACTCACGAACAATAGGAGGAAGGGATGAACCGCACATCGATGAAACGTCTTTCCCATGCCGTCGCGATCGCAATTGCCGCGCTCGCTGGTGGCGCCGCGCTGGCAGCCGGTGGCGTGACCGACGCCATGCTAGCCGCCGACGCGGGGGAATCCTGGCTGCATACCAATGGCAATTACGGCGCGCATCGCTACAGCACGCTCACGCAGATCAACACCAGCAACGCAGCCAATCTGAAAGTGGCGTGGGTATTCTCACTCGGCGGCAAGAACGACGCGCAATGCACCCCGCTGTATCACGACGGGCTGGTGTACGTGGCGCAGGACAACAAAGTCCTCGCGCTGGACGCCGGCAGCGGCCGTTCGGTATGGCGCTACGAGCACAAACTGCCCGACGATTGGGGTGGGTACAACGTCCCCTTCATCACCGGCAAGCATCGCGGATTGGCGATCTACGGCGAGAACATCTACTTCTTGTCCAATGACGCCAAGCTGCACGCCATCAACTACAAGAGCGGCAAAGCCGCGTTCGTCAAGGACTACGGCCCGGACGGTTTTCCGTATCCGAAGGATTTCGCCAAGGCCAAAGACGCAACCGGCTACGCCATCACCGTGGGCCCCATGGCAATCCCGGGCACCATCATCGTACCCATGAACGGCACCGATTTCGGCGGCCTACCGGGTTATGTACTGGGCGTTGATCCGGCAAACGGCAACGTCAAGTGGAAGGCCGCGATGATTCCCGGCCCGGGCGAACCCGGGGCCGATTCCTGGCCGGGCGACAGCGCGAAATTCGGCGGTGCGGGCCCCTGGATCACCGGCTCGTGGGATCCGGATCTGAAGATGTACTACACCGGCACGGCCAACGCCTACGAGTGGAACCCGAAGAACCGCGGTGGCGGCAAGATGGATAACGTCGGCGCGGCCAGCATCGTCGCGGTCGATACCGACAGCGGCAAGGTGCCATGGCGCTATGTGACCGTGCCGGGCGATCCGTGGGACTTCGACGTGCCGCAAACGCCGATGGTCATCAACATGGACGGCAAGAAGACCGTGGTGCATCCGAACAAAACCGGCTACATCCACTATGTCGACGCCAAGACCGGCAAGTTCATCAAGGCCGACCTATTCGTCGACAAGATCAATTGGATCAAAGGATATGATGCCAGCGGCCGCCCGGTGGACGTCATTGGCATGCCGAAGGAAGGCGGCGATCCGGTCGAAGTCTGGCCGAGCCTGCTGGGTGGCGTAAACATGTATCCGAACGCCTACAACCCGCGCACTGGTTTGCTGTATCTGGCCGCGACCAATTCGGGCATGAAGTACGGCTTCGAAGAGATCAAGGTTATCAGCAACGTGCGGCACTTCGGCGCCTACCAAGAGTTCATTTGGGGCTACGAAGTGAACCAAGCGTGGAACCCGAAGACGGGTAAGGAAGTCTGGCGTGATCAGAAGTCCAAGCCCGGCTATGCGGGCGGCATGCTGACCACGGCCGGCAACCTGACGATCTACACCACGCAAGGCGGTGTGTTCCAAGCCACCAACGCCAGCACCGGTGAAATCCTGTTCAGCAAGAGCATGGGTACCACCGCCAAGGCCGGACCGATCACCTTCAGCCTGAACGGAAAGCAGATGATCGTGCAGGCACTCGGCGGCTTGCCGGGATTCGGGCGCGACGAAGCGCACGGGCTTGAGTTCGGCAGCTTAGTGGTCGCTTTCAGCAACTAGTCCTTCCTCCGTTGGCCTCCGCAATGGAGGCTTCGAATGGCGCGCGTCGAACCTCGTCGCGCGCCTTTTTCTTTCCCGGGATACGTCGCCGCCCACCCAATATCGGAATTCTTCCCTCGTTACACGGGAAATCCTCCCAACTCCAGGGGACTTGACCGAATGCAACGAGCTATGCAATATCCGCTTCTCCAAGACGAACAACAAGTAGGAGGATATTCCGTGTGGCGTCTCACCCACGCTGCTGCGTCGTTGGGTCTCGCGGCTGCGCTCAGCTTGGTCTCGCTCGAGTCCGTTCCCGCAGACGATGCTAAAGCGCAGACTCAAGAGCCGCAGGCGAGCGAGCTGCCCAAAGGCGATCTCGATCGCGGGGAGAAGCTCTATGGCCGTTATTGCCGCGGCTGCCATGGCGAAGGCGGCAAGGGCGACGGCATGGTCTTCATGCCGCATGTGAACAACCTTACCAAGAAGGGTTACATCGAAAACCTTCCCGACGACTATCTGCTGCTCGCCATCCGCAAGGGCGGGCCCGGTATCGGTAAGAGCAACTACATGCCGGCGTGGGAAGGCACGCTCGACTTGCAACAGATGGCCGACATCATCGCCTACATCCGCAGCCTGCCGCTGAGTTAGGAAGGAGGTCAACGAGTTCCGAGAAAACGTACCGTCGGTTTTTTGTTTGTCACAAGCAGAATACGTAACC
>CAZILI010000212.1:0-6969 GCA_964539965.1 uncultured Burkholderiales bacterium
GACCAAGACCGCCCAATTGGCGATCTCGCGCGGGCTGGCGATCGAGTTGGCGAACACCGGCGTCACCGTGAACAGTATCTTGCCCGGCCCCACGCGCACGGAGAACACGGACCGTTTGCGCGCCGAGCGCGCCAAGGTCGCCGGCAAGACCGTCGCCGAAATCGAAGCCGACGTGTTCGTTACCTGGCGCCCCACCTCGCTCACCCGGCGTCTGCACTCCGCCGAAGAAGTCGCCAACCTCGCCGTCTATCTGTGCGGCGCCGGCGCGTGCGCAACCACCGGGGCGGCGCTGCGAGTGGACGGCGGGGTGGTAAACCAAATCATGTAGCATGATCGAGATGACCTTGGAGTTGGCGGCGCGCGCCGCGCGTGCCGCGCTCGGCAAGGCGGCGGCCATGAATGTCGCCATGACGGTGTCGGTGGTCGATGAGGCGGGACGATTGGTGCTCACCATGAAAGGCGATCGGACCGGCTTCCTCACCACCGAAACCTCGCGCGCCAAGGCGGTGGCAGCCGCCTCGTTCAAGCGCCCAACGCGCGAACTAGTCGAAGCGCAGAAGACCAATCCCGTGTTCTGGTCGGCGCTGCCGGCGATCTCTCGCGGCGAGGCCCTGCCCTCGACCGGCGCCGTGCCCATCGTGCTTGGCGGCCGCGTCATCGGGGCCATCGGCTGCGGCGGCGGCACGCCGGAAGAAGACCACGAATGCGCGAGCGCCGGCGCGGCAGCGGTAGCAAACTAGGCAGACAAATGTTCTTAGTTGCCGGCGAATCGCTGATCGATCTGGTCGCCACACCAGGAGCAGGCTATATCCCGGTGCCGGGCGGCGCACCGTACAACTTCGCGCGAGCGCTGGCCCTGCAGGGCCTGCCGGTCGGCTACTTGAATCCGTTTTCCGATGACGTTTTCGGCCGGCTACTAAAGGAAACTTTGGCGGCGGACGGCGCAAGCCATCTCGGCCGCGTGATTGCGAAGCCGACCTCGCTTGCGCTGGTGGCGACCGACGAGCGAGGCCATCCCCAGTACAGCTTCTATCGCGAAGGCGTCGCAGACCGTGACTTCCACCCGCACGAATGGGTGCGCGCGCGAGCGCGCGAGGTAATCGGCTTTCATAGCGGAGGCCTGGCCTTGGTGCCTCCCGATGATGAAGCCGTGCTCGAGGCCATGCAACACTACCGTGCAAGCGGTGCAGTCCGCGCCTTAGACATCAACATGCGCCCGCAGGTCGCGGCGGCGCTCGGCGTCGAGTTGGATCGGTATCGCGACGCGGCGCTGCGCGCGTCGGGGGAAGCCGACATCGTCAAGGTGAGCGACGAGGATCTACGCCACCTCGGTTACGATTCGGCACCGCAGGATGCCGCGCGAGCGCTCAGGCAAACCGGCGCCAAGCTCGTCGTCTTGACGGTGGGCGCGCACGGCGCTTGGGCGATCAGCGAAAGGCACGAATTGTTCCAGAACGCTCTTGAAGTTTCCGTAGTCGACACGATCGGGGCGGGAGACACGTTCTTCGCGGGCTTCGTGAGTTGGCTGTATCGGAGCGGGGAACTCAGCGCCGTGTGCCGTCAGGCGGAGTCGTCCGCGACGCTGGAGCAAGCGTTGCAACACGGCGCCGTGTGCGCGGCGATCAACCTTTCCCGCAAGGGCTGTCAGCCGCCGACATGGGAGCAAGCGCGCGCTTGGCGCGCCTAGTGTAGTGCCGCAGGACTCGCCCTTGATCTTGCGCGACCACGACCTGCGCGGCTACAACACCTTCGGCGTCGCAGCCAAGGCGGCGTACTTCTGCCGAGTCGACAGCCTGGCGGCGCTCGACCGGCTGCGCGAGACGGCGGAGTTCGCGACATTGCCCCGCCTGGTGCTCGGCGGCGGCAGCAATCTCCTGTTGACGCGCGACTATCCCGGCATCGTGCTGCAGGTCGCCATGAAGGGAAGAAAGTACCTGGGCCAGGACGACGATTCGACCTACGTCGAAGCGGCTGCGGGCGAAAACTGGCACGAACTGGTCGGCTGGACGCTCGATCAAGGATGGGCCGGCTTGGAAAATCTCTCGCTCATACCCGGATCGGTGGGCGCCAGCCCGATTCAGAACATCGGCGCGTACGGCGTGGAGATGAAAGACCTGTTCGATTGTCTCGTTGCGGTCGATCTCGCCGACGGCTCACGGCGCGGCTTCGATGCCGCCGCGTGTGAATTCGCCTATCGCGATTCCGTGTTCAAACGCGGCGCGAAGGATCGCTATCTGATCGCCTCGGTCACCTTCCGGCTCCCGCGCCGCGCCGCGCTGCACCTGGAGTACGGTGAGGTGCGCGCCGAGCTGCAGCGCATGGGGGTCGACGTGCCGGGAGCGCGCGAAGTCAGCGTCGCGGTATCGAATATTCGGCGTCGTAGGCTGCCCGATCCGGCGGTGACCGGCAATGCAGGGAGCTTCTTCAAGAATCCCCTGGTGTCCGCGGCGACGCTCGCTCGCATCGAAGCCGAACATGGACAGGTGCCGAACTATCCCGCCGAGAAGGGGACGGTCAAGCTCGCGGCCGGCTGGCTCATCGAGCGCTGCGGCTGGAAAGGCAAGACCCTAGGCCGGGCTGGGGTGCACGATCAGCACGCGCTGGTGTTGGTGAATCGCGGCGGGGCGAGCGGCGCGGAGATCTGGGCGCTCGCGCGCGCCATCCAGGAGTCGGTGCGCGAACGCTTCGGGCTCGAGCTCGAGCCCGAGCCGCTGATCCTGTGAGCGGCTGATCTTGCGCTAGGCCTCCGACAATGCTTGAGGCAGAACTTTCTCCAGGATGCCGAGCATCGCGTCGCTCTCTTCAGCGGTGAGGTTGAGCGCCGGCATGAAGCGGAGCAGGTTGGGACGCGGGGAATTGAGCAGCAGGCCCGCCTCGCGCGCCAGAGTGACCACCTTGGAGCCGACGGGCCGCAACAAATCTAGCGCCACCAGCAAGCCGCGGCCGCGCACTTCACCGAGTGCATGACGCCGCGACAGGGCGGCCAGATTCTCCATCAAGCGCGCGCCCGCGAGCCGCACAGCGGGCAGAAACGCCGGGGCGAGCACGGCATCCATCACCGCGCAGCCCACCGCCGTCATGAGCGGATTACCATTGAACGTGCCGCCTTGATCGCCGTGTTCGAAGCAGGACGCGGCGTCGGTCGCGACCAGCGCCGCCAACGGCACGCCGCCGCCCAACATCTTGCCCAAGGTCATGATGTCGGGTGCGATGCCCGAGTGCTCATAGCCCCACAGCATGCCGGTGCGGCCGACCCCGGTTTGGATCTCATCGAGGATCAACAGCAGACCGCGACGACGGGTCAACTCCCGCAAGTCGCGCATGAACTGATCCGTGGCGCACACCACGCCCGCCTCGCCCTGGATGGGCTCCAGCATCACGCCCACGGTCTTGTCCGTGATGGCGCGCTCGACCGAAGCGAGGTCGTTCAGTATTGCTTTGGGGAAACCTGGCACCTTGGGCTCGAACTTGTCGCGAAACTCGGGCTTGCCCGAGGCCGACATGGTCGCCAAAGTGCGGCCGTGAAACGAGTTCTCGAAAGTGATGATCTCGTAGGCGCCGCCCTTGTTGCGGCTACCCCACTTGCGCGCGAGTTTGATGGCGCCCTCGTTGGCCTCCGCCCCGCTGTTGGTGAAAAAAACCTGCTGCATCGAACTGTGCCGCACGATGCGCTGCGCCAACTGTAGCGAAGGCTCGTTGTAAAAGGCCGGGCTCGGCGTGATGAGCTTGCGTGCCTGCTCGGTCAACGCTTGCGCCACCACCGCCGGGCTGTGACCGAGGCAATTGACCGCCCAACCCTGCACAAAGTCGAGGTAGCGCTTGCCGCTGTGGTCCCACAGCCAGGAGCCTTCTCCGCGGACGAACACGATCGGCGGCCGCTCGGTGATGTCCATGAGGGTACGAACCGGGAAGTCCTCGAACCTGCTGGCTTGCATGTTATGAATGTCCCAATCGATTGCGATCAGGCCTACTGTACCCCGCGCGGCGCCGTGAAACAACGCCCGCTGGGTGCTCAGGCCTTGCGCTCGAGCACGACGAAATCGTGCGCGTAGTCGTCACGGTCGCCGCGCGGGTGGTGAATGCGCTCGCTCTCGTCCCAACTCGAGCGATCGAAATCGGGGAACAGCGTGTCGCCCGCCACCTCAGCGTCGATTTCGGTGAGATAGATGCGCTGCGCCACCGGTAGCGCCAGTGCGTACAGCTGTGCGCCGCCTACGACGAACGCTTCGCTGTCTTCCTGCGCGCACTCCAGCGCCTGCTCGAGCGAGGCCGCGATCACGCACTGCGGCGCCTCGTACGCGGGGTTACCCGTAACCACGATCATGACGCGGCCCGGTAGCGGCCGACCGATCGATTCGTAGGTCTTGCGGCCCATGATGATGTGATGTCCCATGGTGAGCGCGCGAAACCGCTTGAGATCGGTGGCGAGATGCCAGGGCAACTTGCCGTCGGCGCCGATCACGCGATTGCGCGCCATGGCGACGATGAGCGACAGACGCGGACCGGGCGGCTGAGTCAATTCTTCTCCTCGAGCGGACTACTATATGGGGTAACAGTCTACAACGCTATTCCACAAGCCACCGTCATGGGCATACCCCCTCCCAACTACGTTCGCCGCCCGACATCGGCGCGCGGGTCGGTGGAGGGCCATTCTCCTTCGCGGGAGAGGGATTGTCGACTCAGGCGGACACGATCGGCGGGCGCGATTGGAGAAAGTCCTCAGTTCACCCTAAGGTCCGGGTGAACGTCCATTCGTGGAGGGCTGCTGCGTAGCGTGGGGAAGTTGACGTCTCGCGAACCCTGCATGGCATTGCGGTCATCGGAGAGAAAGAGGGCTTGACAAACACTAGTCGACCGGTCTAATATGCTTCTCATGGACGCACGAAATTCGACACGGGAGACCATCATCAAGGCGGGCGTAGAGATCCTGGCTACGCACGGGTTCAACGCCGCAGGCATCGATGCTGTGCTCAAGGCAGCTGGCGTACCGAAGGGCTCGTTCTACTACTACTTCCCGAGCAAAGAGGAGTTCGGCCTGGCCGTGTTGGATAGCTTTTCGGACATGGCGCGGGGCTACATCGAGAGTTACCTTGACGATGGCGCGCTCTCACCCTTGCGCCGCATAGACAAGTACCTGAGCGACGAGGCGAGGCGTATAGGCGAGGAAGGCTGCAAGACTGGGTGCATGCTCGGCAACTTGAGCCAAGAGATGGCCGGCCAGCATGAGCGCTTTCGCGAGCGCCTGAATCGGCTTTGGAACGGTTGGCAGCTGCTGGTCGCCAACTGCCTACGAGAAGCCTGTCAGACCGGCGAGCTGCGCTCGGATACAGACATCGACAGGCTGGCCGAGTTCATCGTGATGGGCCTGGAGGGGGCGATCATTCGGGCGAAGTTGATGCAGTCACCCCAGCCGGTCGAGGACTTCCGCGCAGTCCTCATGAGCAAGGTGCTCACCTAACCGATATTTTTCGTCCGACTTCTAGTCGACCGGTCGGTTTCTTTGCCCTGCAACAAACCGACCGGTCGAATGTCAAACGATGAGAAAGGAGAATTCAATGTTCGCAATGGGTAGGCAAACACATCTGAATTGAACCGAGTCCCGTATAGACAGGAACTTTGTCTTTGTGACTATTGAAAACCCAACCTCGAAAGGAGACATCATGACCAAGCAACTCGTTCTAGCCGGCCTCGTTGCCATTGCCGCGGCAAGCGCTGGCGCCGCCACTGCGGCAGCGACAACCAATCCGCTCCACCCCGCTTACTACGCCGCCAAAGTCGATCCGGCGGGCTGGATGGGCACCAGAGCCGGCAGCGGGGAAGTGTATCGCGACAGCGCCAATCCCCTGTATCCCGGCTATCGGCTGAGCGCCGCCGACCAATTGCGCTCGCTCGCGGCCAACGAGGTCTTTCGTGACCTCCGCAACCCGCTGTATCCGAGCTACGGACAATGAGTTTTTGAAGTTTTGCAGCCGCTGATTTTTTCGTACTTCACTTGAAAAGGAGCACTACCATGTTTGCCAAGAAAATCGCCATCACCCTCGCAACCGCTGCCGCGCTCGGCGCCTCCGCCTTCGTGAGCGCCAACCCCTTACAACCGAACTACTATGCCGCCAAGAGTAGCGCGCCGGAGCGCGCAACCGGCGAAGTCGTTCACTATGTGTCGCAGAGCCCGCTGACGCCGACCTTCTCCAAGTCCGAAGGCAAGGCATGGATCGGTACCGGCAGCGCCGCGGGCAGCGCCTTTTTCATCGACTCCCGCAATCCTCTGTACCCGCAATACAAGCGCTCTTAATTCGCGCGTAATGCAACGGCGGACGCGACCTGCGTCCGCCGTTTTGTTTTCTGCGCGGCCGGATCGAGCGCGCGCTCGCGTGATACACTGGCCGCCCCGCGTCGCGGCAGCTGCTTACGCGCAGGACTCGATCTTCAAGTATCCCAACGACCCGCCTGACTCGCGTGTTGACCGCGACCGACCTCGAATGTGTGCGTGGCGAGCGCCGCCTGTTCAGCGCGCTTGGCTTCTCGCTCGCCGAGGGTGAGCTGCTGCAAGTGGACGGGCCGAACGGGAGCGGCAAGACGAGCTTACTTCGCATCGTGTGCGGACTGCTTGCTCCCAGCGCCGGCGAAATTCGCTGGCGTGGCGAGAGCACGAAGGCGCTAGCGGAGGACTATCTCAAGGAAGTGTTCTACCTCGGCCACGCGCCGGCGATCAAAGAAGAACTCTCCGCGCGCGAAAACCTCGCCGTGTCCTGCGCCTTGGCGGGCGAGCGGCGCGAGCGCGGCGCCGTCGACGACGCCCTGGCGCGCTTGGGATTGCGCGGTCGCGAGGACTTGCCTGCCAAGTTTCTTTCGCAGGGCCAGCGGCGTCGCGTCGCTTTGGCGCGATTGCCGTTGACGCAGCGGCCGCTATGGGTGTTGGACGAGCCGTTCGTCGCACTGGACACAGGGGCGGTTCGGCTGCTCGGCGAA
>CAZILI010000213.1:0-1567 GCA_964539965.1 uncultured Burkholderiales bacterium
GGCACGCAGGGAGCGGAGTTGCGCGGGCAAGGCAAATACGATGGCGTGTTCGGGATCTGGTACGGCAAGGGTCCGGGCGTGGATCGGACCGGCGATGCCTTCCGCCACGGCAACCTGTTCGGTTCGTCCAAGCACGGCGGCGTGCTGGTGCTCATGGGCGACGATCACACCTGCGAGTCCTCCACCACGGCGCACCAGAGCGAGTACGCGCTGGTCGATGCCATGATTCCGGTCCTCAATCCCGCCGGCGTGCAAGAGCTGATGGACTACGGTCTGTACGGCTTCGCCTTGTCGCGCTACGCCGGCACCTGGTGCGGCATCAAGTGCGTGCACGACACGGTCAACACGGCCGCCTCGGTCGACTTGGACGATGCGCGCGTGCAAATCCGCATCCCGGCCGACTTCACCATGCCGCCCGGTGGCCTCAACATGCGCCAGGTCGATACGCCGCGCGAGCAAGAGTACCGCTTACACAACTTCAAGCTGGCCGCCGTGCTCGCCTTCGCGCGCGCCAACCGGCTCGACCGATTGCTCATGGATGCGCCCGGCGCCAAGGTCGGCGTGGTGACAACCGGCAAATCCTACCTCGATGTGCGCAGCGCGCTCGACGAGCTGGATATCGAACTGAGTGACGCCGAGCGCTTGGGGCTGCGGCTGTACAAGGTCGCGCTCACTTGGCCGATCGAGCCCGAGAGTCTGAAGCGCTTCGCCGAAGGCTTGGACTTGATCGTCGTGATCGAAGAGAAGCGCGGGCTCATGGAGACGCAGATCCGCGAGATCCTGTACGGCGCGCCGAACGCGCCGCGCGTCGTCGGCAAGCGCGACGAAGACGACGAGTGGCTGTTTCGCTCTTCCGGCGCGCTGGATGTGAATCACATCGCAGTGACTCTCGGCAAGCGGCTGCTTCAGCGTGTGGACGACGCCCACCTGCGCGAGCGGGTGGCGCATCTGGAAGAGGTGATCGCGCAGCACGGCAAGAGCCTAGCGCCCATGCTGCGCACCCCGTACTTCTGTCCGGGCTGCCCGCACAACACCGGCACCAAGGTTCCCGACGGCCACTTCGCCATGGCCGGCATCGGCTGCCACTTCATGTCGCAGTGGATGAACCGCAACACCGACGGCTACACGCAAATGGGCGGCGAGGGCGCGCAATGGGTGGGCGAGGCGCCGTTCTCCAACCGCAAGCATATTTTTCAGAACATCGGCGACGGCACCTACTTCCACTCCGGGCTGCTCGCCGTGCGTGCCGCAGCGGCGGCGGGTGTGAACATCACCTACAAGGTGCTGTACAACGACGCCGTCGCGATGACCGGCGGCCAGCGCATCGACGGTCAGTTGACCGTGCCGCAGATCACGCAGCAACTGTACGCCGAGGGCGCCAAGAAGATCGCCGTGGTCACCGACGAGCCGGAAAAATATGGCTCCAAGGCGGAATGGGCGCCGGGCGTGACGATCCACCATCGCGACGACTACGACCGCGTGCAGCGGGACATCGCGCTGGTGCCCGGCTTGACCGGCCTGGTATACGACCAAACTTGCGCCGCGGAGAAGCGCCGCCGCCGCTAGC
>CAZILI010000213.1:1577-5456 GCA_964539965.1 uncultured Burkholderiales bacterium
TGCGGCGATTGCAGCGTGCAGTCGAATTGCGTGGCGGTGGTGCCGCTCGAGACCGAGTTCGGCCGCAAGCGCCAGATCGACCAATCGGCCTGCAACAAGGACTTCTCTTGCACCAAGGGCTTTTGCCCGAGCTTCGTCACCGTGCATGGGGGCAAGCTTAGGAAGGGCAAGGCGAGCGCGAATCTCGAGATCGCGCCGCCCGCGCTGCCCGAGCCCGCGATCGTCGAGGTGGCCGGTCGCGACAAGCCTTACAGCATCTTGGTGAACGGCGTCGGCGGGACCGGCATCGTGACGGTCGGCGCCATCTTGGGAATGGCCGCTCACTTGGAAGGCAAGGGCTGCGGCATTCTTGAAATGACCGGGCTCGCGCAAAAGGGCGGCGCCGTGCTGAGCCATGTGCGCATCGCGCGCGACCCCAAAGACATCGCCGCGAGCAAGATCAACGCCGGCGGGGCGGACGTGATGATCGGCGGCGACCTCTTGGTGTCGGGCGGCGGCGAAGCGTACGAGACTCTGCGACGCGGCACCCGCGCCGTCATCAATACGCACGAGATGATCACCGGCGCCTTCACGCGCAACAGCGAATTTCGCTTACCGAGCGCGGAGCTACGCCTGCGCCTGGAAAGCAAGCTCGGGCGCGACAATGCCTGCTTCCTCGACGCGACCCAGATCGCCACCAAGCTCATGGGCGATTCCATCGCCGCGAATTTGTTTCTGGTTGGCTTCGTCTACCAAAAGGGCTGGTTGCCGGTTTCCGCCGGCGCGATCGAGCGGGCGATCGAGTTGAATGGCGCGGCGGTCGAGATGAACAAGACCGCCTTCCTGTGGGGCCGGCGTGCTGCCGCGGACCAGGCGACGGTAGAACGCATCGCGTTTCCGCCGGGCGCGCAGCCGAAGAGCGCCAAGTTGTCGGAAACCTTGGAGGAACTCATCAAGCGCCGCGCGCAGCATCTCACCCGCTACCAAGACGCACGCTATGCCGCGCGCTACGAGGCGCTGGTCGCTCGGGTGCGCGCGGTCGAGGGCGAGCGCATCAAGGGCAAGCAAGCCTTGAGCGAGGCGGTGGCGCGCTACTACGCCAAACTGCTGGCCTACAAAGACGAGTATGAGGTGGCTCGGCTGTACACCAGCGGTGAGTTCGAGCGCAAGCTCACCGACCTGTTCGACGGCGACTACCGCCTGAAATTCCACATGGCGCCGCCGCTTCTGGCCAAGCGCGATCCCACCAGCGGACAGCTGCAAAAGCGCGCGTTCGGACCGTGGGTGTTCTCGGCGTTCAAGCTGCTCGCCAAGCTCAAGGGCTTGCGCGGCACGACGCTGGACATCTTCGGCCATACCGAAGAGCGCAGAACCGAGCGGCGCTTGATTGTCGACTACGAGCGCATGCTCGATGAGCTGCTCGCCGGATTGAACGAAGACAACCACGCGCTCGCCGTCGAGCTGGCATCAGTGCCGGAGCAGATTCGCGGCTTCGGCCACGTCAAGCAGCGCTACCTGCAGGAGGCGAAGAAGCGCGAAGCGGAGTTGCTCGCCAGATGGCGGGCACCGGCTGCGCTCGTGAAAGCGGCCGCGTAGCGCACAATCAGGGGGAATCATGTTCAGTGCCAAGCAGACGGTCGCCGCGGTCGATCCCGAGGTCGCGCGCGCGATCGGACTCGAAATCGCCCGTCAAGAAGACCACATCGAGCTGATCGCGTCGGAGAACTTCGTGAGCCCGGCCGTGCTCGAGGCGCAGGGCTCGGTGCTCACCAACAAATACGCCGAGGGCTACCCGGGCAAGCGCTACTACGGCGGCTGTGAGTATGTCGACATGGTGGAGCAGTTGGCGATCGATCGGGCCAAAGCGCTGTTTCATGCCGATCACGCTAACGTGCAACCGCACTCTGGCTCTCAGGCCAACGCGGCCGTCTATCTAGCCGTGCTGCAACCCGGCGACACCATACTGGGCATGTCGCTCGCGCACGGTGGGCATCTCACGCACGGCGCCGGGGTGAACTTCAGCGGCAAGATGTTCAAGGCGGTTAGCTACGGCCTACACGCCGAAACCGAGGAGATCGACTACGCGCAAGTCGAGCGGCTCGCGCAAGAGCATCGCCCCAAGATGATTGTCACCGGCGCTTCGGCCTACTCGCGCATCATCGACTGGCAGCGTTTCCGCAAGATCGCCGACAGCGTGGGCGCGTATCTGTTCGCCGATATCGCACACTACGCCGGCATGATCGCGGTGGGCTTGTATCCGAGCCCGATCGGAGTGGCGGACTTCGTCACCAGCACCACACACAAGACTCTGCGCGGCCCGCGCGGCGGCCTCATCATGGGCAAGGCCGTGCACGAGAAAGCGCTCAACTCGATGATTTTTCCCGGCACGCAAGGCGGACCGCTCATGCACGTGATCGCGGCCAAAGCGGTCGCCTTCAAAGAGGCGATGGCAATAGAGTTTCGCGACTACCAGCAGCAGATCATGGACAACGCGCGAGTCATGGTGAAGGTGCTGCAGGAGCGCGGTCTGCGCATCGTATCCGGACGCACCGACTGCCACATGTTCTTAGTCGATCTGCGCGCCAAGAACATCACCGGCAAGGACGCCGAAGCGGTGCTCGGGCGCGCGCACATTACGCTGAACAAGAACGCGATTCCGAACGATCCGCAGAAGCCGTTCGTCACCAGCGGCGTGCGCATCGGCACGCCCGCCGTGACCACGCGCGGTTTCCGAGAGCTCGAAGCCGAGCGCGTCGCGCATTTGATCGCCGACGTGTTGGACGCGCCCGGCGATGAGGCAACCGTCCGCCGCGTGGCCGGTGAGGTCAAGGCGCTGTGCGCCAAGTTCCCGGTGTACGCGCGATGAAGGGCGCGGATGGGAGATAGGATTGCGCATCAGCCGCGGCGATCGCGCGCGAGTCTCCGATCACCGGCCTCGGCCCGCGCCGCATGAAGTGTCCTTTTTGCGGGACCCTCGACACTCAAGTGGTCGACTCGCGTTTGAGCGAAGAAGGCACCAGCGTGCGCCGGCGGCGCAAGTGCCCGGCGTGCAGCAAGCGCTTTACCACCTATGAAACCGCCGAACTGCGCATGCCGCAGATCGTCAAGCAGAACGGCAAGCGCGAAGAGTTCTCGCGCGACAAAATCCGCACCGGCTTCAAGCGTGCGCTGCACAAGCGGCCGGTTTCGACCGAGCTGGTGGAGGCGGCGATCGAGCGCATCGCACAGAAACTGCTCGCGCTGGGCGAGCGCGAAGTCGACGCGCGCCGCATCGGCGAGATGGTGATGGACGAATTGCGCAAGCTCGACAAGGTCGCCTATGTGCGCTTCGCCTCGGTCTATCGGTCGTTTCAAGATGTCGACGACTTCCGCGACGTAATCCGCGATCTTTAACGGACAAATGCGCGCGATTTCCCATACCGGCACTAGTACCAAGCCACAAGGCTAGTGCAGGAGCGCGTTTCAGGGATATACCCCAGGTAATCTAGATGTTCTCCTCGGCCGATCACAGCCACATGGCGCGCGCGCTCGAACTCGCAGAGCGCGGCCTATGGACCACCACGCCCAATCCTCGGGTGGGCGCGGTGCTGGTGCGCGACGGGCAGGTGGTCGGCGAGGGCTGGCACGAGCGCGCCGGCGAGCCGCACGCCGAAGTGCACGCTCTACGCGCTGCCGGTGAGCGCGCGCGCGGCGCGAGTCTGTACGTGAGCTTGGAGCCGTGCGCGCATCAGGGGCGCACGCCGCCGTGCGTGGAGGCGATCCTCGCCGCTTCGGTGAGCCGCGTGGTCGCCGCCGTCGTCGATCCGAATCCGGCCGTCGCCGGCGCCGGGTAGGAGCGGCTGCGCGCTGCGGGACTCCAGGTCGAGCAGGGCCTGCTCGCCGATCGCGCGCGCGAGCTCA
>CAZILI010000213.1:5466-6939 GCA_964539965.1 uncultured Burkholderiales bacterium
GTTTTTCCAGCGCATGACGCGCGCGCGCCCTTGGATGCGCATGAAGATCGCCGCCAGCTTGGACGGCCGCACTGCGCTCAGCAATGGGGTCAGCAAGTGGATCACCGGGGATGCGGCGCGTGCCGACGCTCACCGCTGGCGCGCGCGCTCTTGCGCCGTGCTGACGGGGATCGGCACCTTGCGCGACGACGATCCCAAGCTTACGGTGCGCGCCGTGGCGACCTCGCGCCAGCCCCTTAAAGTGCTGATCGACAGCCGGCTCGAGGCCACTGCGCAGGCGCAGCTGTTTGCCGAGGGGAGGGCGCTCGTCTTCTGCGCCCGGCCCGATGCGGAGAAGCTTCGCGCGCTGCAAGACAAGGGGGCGGAGGTGATCGAGTTGGCCGACGCGCGCGGCAAGGTCGATCTTGCGGCGATGGCGGGCGAGCTGGCGCGCCGGGGTCTGAACGAAGTGCTGATCGAAGCGGGGGTCAAATTGAACGGGTCGCTGCTGCGTGCGGGTCTGATCGACGAGTTGTTGCTTTACTTCGCCCCCTGCCTGCTCGGCGACAAGGCGCAGGGGATGTTCGACCTGCCCGATCTGGGCGACCTGAGCGAGCGGCGCGAGTGGCGTATTCGAGAGGCGGGCTTGGTCGGCGCGGACCTGCGCGTGCTGGCGCGGCCGGCCGGATAGTTATGTTTACCGGTATCGTCACCGCAGTGGGAAGCATCCGTGACTTGCAGCCACTCGAGCGCGGCGTGCGCGCGCTGGTCGAGGCCGGCGCGCTCGGTTTGGACGACGTGCAGGTCGGCGACAGCATCGCGGTGAACGGCGCCTGCCTGACCGTGATCGAAAAGCGAGACGGGATGTTCGCTGCAGATATCTCGGCCGAAACCTTGCGCTGCACCGCCGGGCTCGACCGGATCGGCAATCGCGTGAATCTGGAAAAGGCGCTGCGCCTCTGCGACCGGTTGGGCGGGCACCTGATGGCCGGTCACGTCGACGGGGTCGGCGTGGTCGAGCGCTTCGAGCCGCGCGGCGAGAGCTGGGAGCTGGTGATCGCGGCTCCGCGTGAGTTGGCCAAGTACATCGCCGCCAAGGGATCTATTACGGTCGACGGCGTGAGCCTTACGGTGAATCAAGTCGAGGGCGAGCGCTTCTGGGTGAACATCATTCCCCATACCTATCAGGCGACTAACTTCTCTCGGCTCACGCACGGCTTCCGCGTGAATCTCGAAGTCGACTTGCTGGCGCGCTACCTCGAGCGTCTAAGGAGCGCGGAGGAGTAACACGACCGCGCGTCGCGATTTCTACTTTGCTCGCTTTTAGCGGACAATATCGCCCCATGAACAGAACTACCATCGCCATCGGAGAGGGCGCCAAGCCCGCCGTCAGCCCGGCAGCCGAGCTCATCGCCGACCTCAAGGCCGGCCGCCTGGTCATCTTGATGGACGACGAAGACCGCGAGAACGAGGGCGATCTGGTGCTCGCGGCGC
>CAZILI010000214.1:0-6907 GCA_964539965.1 uncultured Burkholderiales bacterium
GAAATAACTTAAACTTGCGTGAGCACTTGGGTCAATTACTTCGGCCACCAAGCACCCACACCTATCGGCTGTAGATTGTTAAAGAGCGAACGACTCCCCAATTCCGATCTCAAAGGCTTATTGTTGGGCCAGGAATTGGTTGCGGGGGAAGGATTTGAACCCTCGACCTTCGGGTTATGAGCCCGACGAGCTACCAGACTGCTCCACCCCGCGTCCGTCGAGAAGGGGGACTTTAACAAATTTTTCGGAAGTGTGTCAACAAAGCAAAAAAGTCTCCTTGGTCCCGCCGCACGATTTCCTCCAATCGCGGTTGACTCGGGCCGGCGTACCGCTATGCTTAGGCGCGCCTCCGCCCCCCGCGCACTAACAAAAATGCCGGCCAACGCCGACCAGTCCGCTGCCGCCTCTAAGGGTACGTCGATCTACAAGCATATGCTCACGGGTTCTGCGTGGGCGCTCGCGATGAACTGGACCCTGCGCGTCATCGGCTTGGTCAACACAATGGTTCTCGCACGCATGCTCATGCCCGCCGATTTCGGGCTGGTCGCGATGGCAACCATGTCATACGGATTCATCGAGACCTTCGCCAACTTGGGCACCGGACTGCTCCTGATCCGCCAGCGCGAAGCCACCCGAGCGCACTGCGACACCGCTTGGACGATAGGATTGCTGCGCGGCGCCGTGGTGGCGGCAATCCTGGTCGCGGCCGCGCCTCTCCTCGCGGCGTACTTCATCGAACCGCGCGTCGTGCACATCACCTACGTCATCGCCTTGAGCAGCGTGCTTTCCGGCGCCAGCAACATCGGCATGGTCTTGGTGCGAAAAGATCTGGACTTCGCAAGGGACTTTCGCTTCGTCGTCGCAACGCGCCTGTTCACCTTTCTCATCACCTTGGCGCTGGCCTGGGCGCTACGCAACTACTGGGCGATCGTTATCGGCATGGCGGCGGGCGCGGCCTTCGAGTGTGCGCTGAGTTACGCCATGCATCCCTACCGCCCGCGACTTAGTCTCGCTCTCGCCGGCGAATACATCAAATTCTCTTTGGTCGCCGTTCCTCTGAACATCGCCCTCTACCTCAACAGCCGCATCGATGGCTTCGTCGTCGGGCGGATTGCTCCCACCGCCGTTTTCGGCATATACAACGTCGCGGCAGAACTCGCCACCATGATGACCTACGATCTCATGGTTCAGTTCGCACGCGCGCTCTACCCCACCTACGCCAAATTGACCGCCGACCGAGAGCGATTGGCACAGGCCTTTCTCACGTCATTTTCGACGCTCGCGGTCGTGAGCATCGCGTTCGGATTGGGTTTGTTCGCGGTAAGCGAGGACTTCGTCGCCGTCGTGTTGGGCCAGAAATGGCTCGACACGGCGCCTCTGCTGAAATGGCTGGCGATCTTCGGCATGCTCAAGGCGATCGCGCACAACATGACCGGCGGCATTTTCACCGTGATGGGATACGAACGACTGGCCGCGGCGCTCATGTATTCGCGTCTTGCGCTATTGACGATCAGTTGCCTCGTGGGCGCCAAGCTTGGGGAGGTCACCGGTGTCGCGATCGGCGCCACCGCCGCCTCCGCATTGGCGATTCCGATCGTCGCGCTGTTTTTGGTGAAAACGCTGCCGATCACGACCGCAGACGTTATCCGCACGCTTTGGCGGCCTTTAGTCGCAGGGTTCGTGATGGTGGCGGTCGTGCGGGTATGTCACGCGCACTCGGTTGCCGTGCCGCTGGTCACGTTAATGTTGGATATCGCAACCGGCGCAGTTGTGTTTCCTGCCTCGCTCTGGTGCTTGTGGCGCATGAGCGGCGCCCCGGACGGTGCAGAGCGCAGAATCCTTCAAGCGGCCACGAATTGGTACAAAGGCAGGCGCGCGCCCTAACTGCGCTACAAGTAGTCGGCACCGTTGTCGCCCAATATCCCTAGACTGGCTCGACCCGCGCGATTACCACGTCCGACTCACTGGCGCTCTGCTGACGAGCGGTGGGCATGGCGAACTGGGCGGCGCTCAGCGCGGCGGCGTTTCGCGCCGCTAACCGATTCACGCAAAAGCAGTACAGCGCGCCCCTGAGATTCTCCTTGAGCAAGGGCAACTCGTACGGCCGCCCCAATAGCTTGGTCAATGCGCGCTCGAGATAGTACAGCGCGCGAAAACGCGTCGGTGAACGATAGTGGATCATTTCGTTCACGCGATGAACGACCGGCAGCAGGGCGACTTGCCAGCGGGCTAGACGACGCGTACGCACCAGGTGATCCAGAAATTCTCGGCGCAGTCGCGCATCGAATGGAACAGCGGGCTTGGGGAACGCCACTGTGGTATTCAACTTCACCTGGCCGAACAACTCGCGCGGGACCCCACGCTCCTCGGCAATGCGGCGCGGCACCGGCCGGTCATAAGCCGTGCCCAACCGCCAGGGCGCCATGTCGCCCGCCTCCGTAATGGCATGGATATCGTCCTGCCGGCGCGCGCCCAAGAAGGGGAACGGAAGATGAATTAGCCCACTGTGCAAACGCACTTCCGACAGGCCGTGGCCGGCCATGTCGAATTTCATCAGGCTGTCGCCACGTCCCGGCTTGTTCTTGTAGAACTCCCGACCGTACCAGACCTCGCCCCGCACCCCCGTTAACAACACCGCCGCCTCGCCGACGTGATCGTGAATCTCACGCAGATTCACGTCCGAGCAGTCGTGGTGGCCCGCGTAGTGCAGTTCCTCATCTGGAAAGTGGCGCCGAAACGATACGCGGTCCATCGGCACGCATTCGAACCCCAGGCTCTTGCCGATAAGCGTGCCGTCGTCGCTCAGCTGTCCTGCGCGCTCGGCGTCGACGAACGCATTCTTGTCGCGCGACAAGGTACAGGTAAACACTTTGTCGATGCCGTGCTTGGCCGCGATCGCGTTGACGGCCGTCGTGTCATAGCCGCGCGACTGGGTCGAAAAGATCTGCAGCGGCCGGGCTCGCGACAAGCTGCGGGCGTTCTGCGCGATCGCCGCGTATGCGCTCTCTAGGTATGCGACATAATCGTCATACGACGCAAACCGCGGCGAACTCGGCTTCTCTTCCAAGACGGCGCCGGAGGGATCGATACGCAAATTGCGGCAGAACAATCGCCGCACTTCGCCTTTGCGCGTGGCGATGCGCGGTTCGTAGTCGAAAATCCCTCTCAGCACCGAATCCAAGCACTCATGATAGCGATCGTAGCCTTCGTCCAGCCGATCATCGAGCGCACCGAGCAGCAACGGCAACGAATTCGCGATCCAGTAATGTCCATCGCGCTCACCGTAGAACAAGCCGTCGACGGTATCGGCCGCCGCCACGAACACCACCGCATCCGGGTAGAGGACAGCGCCGCTTCCGAAGAAGCATTCGGTCGTATCGAAGTTCCCGCTCTCGAATGGCGCGTTCCACACGCCCTCAACGAAGAAGCGCTCCTTCGACTCTACCGCCTGCCCGTGCGACACCTCGACCGTGTCTTCGCCGGCCCGCACCCGTGCCAGCCACGCCAGGCGAGGCAAAGCTCGGACTTCGCGATAACGCGCTTTCATGAGCGACCATCCTTCGTAGGCATCGAGGTCGGCCGCCGCACGCGTCTAGCCCTCCGCGTACGCGGCGGTCGCGGCAAGCTCGGGCCGCCGCGCCACGGCGTCGAGAACGCGCTGAGCTGCGGTGGCGCAAGCCCTTTCCATAACCGGAACTTCCTCCGGCGAAAAGGGCGCCACGACATACTGCGCCAGCCGACTTCGATCGGCGGGCTGACCGATGCCGATCTTGACCCTACGCATCGCATCGGTGGCAAACGCGCTGTGCACCGAGCGCACGCCGAGATGCCCGCCGTGCCCCCCGCCGTCGCGCGTGCGCACCGTGCCGGGTGGAAGATGGATATCGTCGTGAACGACCACGCATTGTTCCGGCGAGAACGTCAGCGATTCGCTCAGCGCCTTGAGCGCCGGCCCCGTGTCGTTGATGTTCACTTTCGGTTTGACTAGGAGAAGACTCGCCTCGCGCCATCGCGCCTGCGCGACCAGCGCCGACTCCTCCTCGCGCCACTGTCCGCCCAGCATGTCGCTGAGTCGATCGAGCACTTGCTGGCCGACGTTGTGACGCGTGCCGTGGAACTGCGCGGCAGGATTCCCCAACCCTACGATGACGTGGGTCCGGGAATTGTCGAGCGCGGAGGCGTGCCGTGGCGCTTGCGCGTTCTCCCGGGCGACGGCCGAAGATTGCCGATACACCGCTTGCCGCGCGGAGAAAATATCGATGATATCGACCAGTCGATCCTGTCGATGCGTGCCTTTGAGCAACACCAAATCGCCGGGCCGCAACAGCTCGAGCAGATAGTCCCTGGCCGCCGCGACGGAGTAAAACGCGGCGAGCGCGTTGTCGTCCGCGTGATGTTTTGCCCCCAAGCTTTTGGACGCTTGCGTACCGATAAACACCACGTGCTCCGCTATCTCGAGCGCCGCCTGCGCGACAGCCGTGTAAACACGTTGCCGCTGAACACTGCCGGACCGCTTCGAGTTCGCCGTATAGTCCGAGATCGTCCCGACCACGATGATCTTGCGCACCGCCTTCGCCTCGCGCATGAACTGCAGCGCCGGCTCGACAGTCCATAGCGGCGCCTTGTAGTCATCGCGAATGAAGGTGATGTCATCGGTCGTTCGTACCGGGCTGAAGCGCGCCTCGAACGGCGGAACGTGCTGCAGTGACCGAGCCAGCCTTTGCAGCGGCAATCCCATGGCAAGCCCGGTCGCAATGGTGGCGAGCGTCACGTGCAGCCAGTGGCCGCCGCACAACTGTGTTTGCACGCGCAGACTCTCTCCCCCGTGATGCACCGTAAACGCGAGACGCTGCGGCCACGCGCTGCTCGCATCCTCGGCACGCAATGTCGCCTGAGGCGCCAAGCCGTAGCTGATGACGCGACCGCGGCAGCGCGCCTGCATCGCAAACACGCGTGGGTCATCGGCGTTGAGAACCGCAACGCCGCTTGCCGGCAGGGCGGCGACCAGCTTGCCCTTGTGCTCCGCGATCTCATCCTGCGTGCCGAACAAACTGATGTGATCCGTTCCGATGTTGGTCAGCACGCCTATCTGCGGCCGCACGATTCCGAGGGGAATCGCGAAGTCGAGAATCTCTCCGTAGCCCACTGGCGTCAGTTCGACCACGCAGCATTTCGACCACGGCCGCACACCGAGGATCATCTTGGCGATCTGGAACGGCTGATTGGCGTTGCCGAGGTTGCGATGCACGGCAAGTTCGGTAGACAGCACCGCCGAGATAAGTTCCTTGGTAGTCGACTTGCCGCAACTGCCGGTGATGCCGATGAAAACCACTCGCTTGAGGGCGAAGCGACGATACTGCGTAGCGAGCCAAATGACTGCGCGCTCAGAGAGGGGCCGCATGCGCCAGCCTAGCGCCTGGCGCAGATCACGGAACGATTCGCGTAGCGGCAAAAGAGTATCCAAGCTGCTGGGTTAACGCTAGATCGTACGACCACGGCACACCGCGGCTCTTTGTTATCGGAACCTACGCGGACACCACCGCGTAAGCCTCTGAAACATAGTACATCGCGACCCTTTCGCCACGGCCGCCTCGGCCTGCCGGGGTCAAGGCAGTCACACGCCGACGCTCGTCGACATCATTCCGCCGCGAAAGGCTCAGGCCTCAAAAGGCAACGTTCTGGGCGCCCTTTAGCTTGAGAAGTTGTCTCGCCTCGTCGGGCGTTGCGACTTCCAGGGACAAGGACTCGATGATCGAGCGCGCCCGCCGCACTTGAGCCGCATTGGTCTCTGCGAGCTTGCCCGGCCCATCCCACAGCGAATCCTCCAAACCCACCCGAATGTTTCCGCCCATGGCCGCCGACATCGAAGCGATTTGCATTTGATTGCGCCCGGCGCCCAACACCGACCAGATGTAATTGTCGCCGAACAGGCGATCGGCGGTGCGCTTCATGTGCAGCACGTCTTCCGGGTGCGCGCCTATGCCGCCCAGTATGCCGAATACCGACTGAACAAACAGCGGCGGCTTCACCACACCTCGATCCAAGAAATGCGCCAGGTTGTACAGATGTCCGATGTCGTAGCACTCCAACTCGAAGCGGGTCTGATTGTCGGCACAAGAGCTCAAGATGTACTCGATGTCCTTGTAGGTGTTCTTGAACACGCGGTCGCGACTGCCTTCCAGATAGGGAAGCTCCCAATCGTGCTTGAATTCCTTGAAGCGGCCCAGCATGGGATACAGGCCGAAGTTCATGGACCCCATATTGAGCGAAGCCACCTCGGGCTTGAGTTGCAAAGCCGGCTGCAGGCGCTCCTGCGTTGTCATCGTCGCCGCGCCGCCGGTGGTCAAATTGATGACGACGTTACTGTTGGCTTTGATCTTCGGCAGGAACTCGCGAAACACGTTCGGATCTTGAGTCGGGCTGCCGTCTCTGGGATTGCGCGCATGTAGATGAATGATGGCCGCGCCGGCTTGCGCCGCACCGATGGCCGCATTGGCGATCTCCTCGGGCGTCACCGGCAAGTAGGGCGACATGGAAGGCGTATGGATGGATCCGGTAACGGCACAAGTGATAATAACTTTTCTGGGGGCGACCATCTGAAGTTTCTCCGTGGATTCGAACTCGCCTTGCGGGCTGGCGGGGACCGTAGCCGGCTGTCGGCGAGCGCGCAGTCATTCTAGCGCAGGCCATGGCGCAGCGGTCTACGGCGGTGCGCGGCCGCTCGGGGCCGCACTGGCCGAGTGCCGCAGTGGCGCTGTTCGGATGCGCGCGGCCGACGCGCCAATCGCTCTCCCTCGGGTCCGAAGGAGCAGTTTCCCGCGCCTTCCTTGGACTACTATAGGGCGGCATGCTTTCTGCTAGCCGCCGGGCAACAAGCGCGAGCGAGCTTCTCTACGCCATAAAACAG
>CAZILI010000215.1:0-6897 GCA_964539965.1 uncultured Burkholderiales bacterium
CACGGCGGCAGCGCCCAGCGCCATAGCGCCGGCCACCCCTCGCGCGTCGGCGATGCCGCCGGCGGCGATCACCGGCACACGCACGGCCCGCACGATCTGCGGCAGCAGCGAAAACGTGCCGACTTGGGTGGTCACGTCCTCCGACAGGAACATGCCGCGATGCCCGCCGGCCTCGAGTCCTTGGGCGATGACGGCGTCCACACCTTGCGCTTCGAGCCACTGCGCCTCGGCGACCGTGGTGGCCGAGGAAAATATCTTCGCGCCCATGTCGCGCACGCTAGCGAGCAGCGCGGGCGGGGGAAGACCGAAGTGGAAGCTCACCACGGCGGGCTTGAACTCGCGCAGAAGCTCCGCCGCCTCCGCAGTGAACGGCGCGCGGCCGGGCCCGGCCGGAATTGAGTCGGGGTCGATGCCGAACTCGCGGTAGTAAGGCGCCAGGCTCGCGCGCCACGCCGCTTCGCGCCGATCGTCGGGGGTGGGCGCTACGTGGCAGAAAAAATTTACGTTGACCGGCTTGGCCGTCTTCGCCCGGATCGCGGCCAATTCGCCGCGCATGCCCTCTAGGGTGAGCATCGCGCACGGCAAGGAGCCGAGCGCACCGGCCTCCGACACGGCGATCGCCATGGCGCTCGCCTGTGCGCCGGCCATGGGAGCTTGGATGATCGGCAACTCGACACCGAGGCGGGAAAGAAAAGACATGGAGAGACTCCTTACCCCCGGAACACCTCGCCGTGCGGCTTCATGCGTATGCCGCGCGCGAGCTTGGTCCAGGGAAATCGGCTCGGGTCGGCGAGCATGGCACCGGGCGCCGCGGCGACGATGATCTCGTCGGCGATCGGCGAGAAGTCGGCGCGGAAGTGCACCGAGCTCTTGTTGACTAGGATGGCTTGCGCGGTCGGCTCGATGCCGACGTAGCGGTACATCTCCTGGTCGGCGAGCTGGGCTTTGACGCTCGCGACCACCACCCTCACGCCGCCGATGCGCAAACAGGCGGACGGCCCGAGGTTCATACGCGAACCGCGATAAAACGGACCCTGGCAGACGAACTTGCCGTCCGACACGCGCTCGACCACAAAGCGCCCCTTGAACGGCGCATCGCCGGCAATGCCCGACTTGCCGCCCAGAGCGATGTCGAAACTCGCGCCGACGCCGGCGCGGTGCGCTGCCAGCGCCGCCTCGCGATCGACCATGATGCCGAAGGCGGCGCGTTCGGCGCGATGATCGAGCAACGCGCGCAGCATGCCGGTGGTGTCGGAGTCGCCGCCCGCGCCCGGGTTGTCCTGGGTGTCGGCGATCACTACCGGTCGCGTGGCGCGCTGCGCGATAGCCATGGCGCGCTCAACCGCCACCTCGGCCGGCAACACTTCGACGTCGAACGCGCTTTCCTCGCGCAAGATGCGCTCGGCTATGGTGTCGACCGCCGCACGCGCGGCACCCTCACTCGCGCCGTAGGCGAACACCGTCGGCCCGCAGTGCTCGATATCGGCGGCGGGAAATCCCGGCGTGAGCGACAAGGTGGTCACCGCGCCGCCCTCGAGCTTGGCGAGCGCGGCGTACATCGAGCGCATGGGCTCGAGATCGGTGCATTGTCCGTTGAGCGGCATCAAGAAGGGAATGCGCCGCGCGACCACGCGCGGCTTGCCGAGCCCGTCCAACAGCGCCTTGAGCACGTGCGCGGCGCGCGCGCCGGTTTCCGCCATGTCGACATGGGGATAAGTGCGGTAGGCGATCAGCGCATCCGCGCTGTCCAACATGGCGGGCGTCATGTTGGCGTGCAGATCCAGGCTCGCCACGATAGGCACGCGCTCGCCCACCACCGCGCGCACGCGCCGCAGCAGTTCACCTTCGCCGTCGTCCAGGTGCTCGGTGACCATGGCGCCGTGCAGGTCCAGATAGACCGCCTGCGCATCGGCGGTGCGCACCCCATCGACGATCAGCTTGGCGACGCGCTCGTAGGCATCTTCGGTGACGTGCGCCGAGGGGCTAGTCGCCGCCCAAGCGGTCGCCACCATGTCGTGGCGCGTAGCGCGCATCGCCTCGATGAACCCGGCGATCGGCAGATTGATGCCGGCAACGCCGTCGAATAACTCGCCGCCGCGTTGCATCGCCGGCCACCCCGCGCCGCGCTCGAACTGCTCGTAGGTCGCCTTGCTGGTGGCGAACGTATTGGTTTCGTGTTGAAAGCCGCCGATGGCGATCCGCATGGCTATCTGCACCCTCCGACAGACATAAGGCCGCACGGCGCGGCCCGATGCCCGCTAGATTAGCAGAGCCTAGTTCACCAGCGGAGCCGTCCGCAGAACTGCGCCGGCAATATCCCGCAGACGATATCTCGTGCAACGCGCGGCTTGCATCTTGTCGCGCGCGATTTCGATGGCCTGGTACGGGGTCTCGAAGCCCAGGCGCACCGAATCACTCGCGTTGGGGGCGCTTAGCGCAACCGTCACTTCGAGAACCGCATCGACAGCGGTGACCCGCGTGATCGAAATCGAGTATCCGCTGCTTGGGCGCACCCGATCGAAGACGACAACGATCCCTCGCTTCGAGAGGTCCACTGCACGTAGCGCCACGTGGTCTTGATAACGCAGATGTGGGAGAAGCGCAGCGCGCTGCGTTTCGCGCCCGATGACACGCAGCGAGGGCTTTGGGTCGCCGTGGCTCGTCAACGAGCCGTGCGCGAGGAAGGCGAAGTCAAGGACACGCTCCTGCAAACCAGCGCAGAGCCCCGTGCAGCCTGCCGCCAGCCAGATGACGGCTAATGCGCGGCGGACCACAGATCGCCTGATTCGCCGCGAAAAGTGCACGCCCTGGGGATCACGTAGTAACAGCATCGAAGAACGACGAGAGAAAAAGACGGCGAGGAGCATTCCCCGCCGTCTCGAGCCTGTGCCGCGATAACACGCGCCTAGTGCCGAACGGGCAACGGCTGGGGTGCGGCAGACAGGGTCGACCCCGCCGCGAAGTTCACCGTCAGACTATATTTGGCGACCGACCCGTTGAAGCCGTCAACCACGACGTAGTAGGTCCCGCCAGGCTGTGCCGCGGCGACCGCGCTCATGTCGCCGCATGCCACGACTTGGGTGTTCTGGCTATTGGCGGCTCCAGTGCGCTTGAGAATCACCACGTCGATATCGCTGTTCACACCCGGGTACGCGGTGATACTGGACAAGGTCGCAGTGATCGTCCCGGTCGACGGCGTCACGATTTGATATACCTTTTCCAACCCGGTCTCGGGCGCGAGAAATGCGGCACAACCGGCCGCTGGTCCGCTGTAGCTGTCCCAGAACGATCGACCCTTGTCGGTGGTCTGCCCGACCTTGGTGGTATTCAACGGGAAACTCACCACACCCGAGAGTGGCGTGAGGCTGTCGCGCGTATTCGGATTCCAGGCAACACCCAAGAAAGTGTTGGTGCCGGCGTCGAAGCGGAACCGATGCACGCGCACAGTGTAAATGCCGCTCACGGTAGGCGTGTAGTCGATAACCTCGGCAGAATTCTGGAAGCTCGCGGCTGCAGCGACCACCGCGCCCGACGGATTGAGGAGATGTAGGTCCAAGTCTGCGTTGAGCACATCGCTAGCGCATCCTTGGCTGGCTGTCCCTAGATTGGCGCAACTCGCGCTTGAATCCCAGGCGATGGCGACCCGCGCACCCCTTCCAGCGGTGAGCGTGACCGGAATGTCGATGTTGCCCGATGCGTCAAATGAAGTTGGCGTGAGAAGGCCGGGAAAACGCCAGTTTCCGGGAACGACGATATTGCGGATGGTTTGATTCGCATCGATCGCCCCGGCACCGTCGCGGCAGTCGCCCGGCACGGGTGAAGAGGCACAGTCGCGGTGGTTGGCACCGTCGACGATGTTGTGCGTGGCGCCTGCCATGACTATGGCCTTTACCGCCTCCGCCTTGCCGCGCAGCGTAGTGTTCTTGCCGACGACGAGCGCAGTCAGAGCCGACACGTCAGGGGCGGAGAAGCTAGTTCCGCAGGTGACGGCGTTCACGCCGCCACCTACCCCCGTGGTCTCGGTACCATGGCAGCCTGCGCCATCGGACTGTCCACCCATCGCCATGACATCAGGCTTCTCGTACTTGCGCCCCGAGTTGGGATCGGTCGGATTCTCAAACGACGTAAAGCTCGAAATGACGTCGTCGCTGCGCAGTCCGGTATCGCGGTCCCAATACGCGCCGACCGAGATCGTGTTCCACCCCAGGCTGGGTGACAGGACGTAGTTCGGCGAACCGCAGTTGCTGTTGCCGGCGGACACCACGACACTGTGGCCAAAGGACTTAACCAGATAATCGACCCAGCGGCTATAGAAATTCTGACCGCCGAACGAGCAGCCGCCCCAACTCATGTTGATCGTATCGGCACCGTTGGTAAGTGCCCAGGAGGCTGAATTGACGATGTTGAGCGGGTTGCTGAACGATTGAAAATTGGCAGAAAGAATCTGGTTGACGCCGAAGGCACCTCCACGGCGCCAGTTGTGGGTTGAAGCGATCACGCCAGCCACGTTGGTCGCGTGGCCGCCGATGTTGGGCGAGCCTGCGTTCCAGTAACTCACGCCGTGAGTGGAGTTGTTCAGAAAGGGGTTGACGTTGTCGACGCCATCGTCTTCGTGCACAGCGACTTTCCCGTTCACCCCGGTGGCGGTCGACCAGACGAAGGCGTAACGATCCGAAGTCGCCGAATCGTCGTTCAAGCGAGTCAAGTTCTGGGGAATCTCATCTATCGCCACCACGTCACCGTGCTGCGCCAACGCGTCGATCTGGCGCGCGTTCAGCTCGGCAAAGAACACGGGGGTCAAGTCAGCAGGCGCCGCTGTCACCCCTAGGCGCTGCACGGCACCGAGCGCGGAGCTCTGCGCCGCCTGGACTTGCGCTGCGAGGGCCGTGCCGAGCGCCAATGCACCAGGCTCGGCGACGCGCGTCTGCGGCGCAGGATCCGGCATCGATACCCATACCGCGACAGGAATACGCTGCATGGGATCACTCCTCATGCGCTGGTGCAGCTTGGGCTCGACGACACCACTGCTCGCGCGGCGCGCTTGCCGCTCACGTTTGGCCACGGCTTCCGCGTCGACCGGCTGTTGCGCGGCGTTAAAGCTGACAGCGAAACTACGGCCGTCCGTGGATACAAGCTTGTACTCCGTGAGCGACTCGTTGGTAAGCGGCAAGCTTGCGCTTGTGCGCCCCGCCACCAACAAGTCTGTACCCGGTATGCCATATTGACCCTGGACATGCTCGATCGCCCGGCTCTCCAAGTCTTGCGCTCCGGCGAGCACCGGAGTACAGGACATCGCAAGCAGAATTGGGGTCAGCCTTGAAGGCGATATAGGACTCCGCCCAACGGCGTTAATGTTGCGGCTTTTCATAAGAGATCACTCCAACAATCGCGTTTGAAAGTCGCCAAGAACCGCCCACACGGGGCAGCGCGCCGGCGCGGCGGGACTTGACGGTCCAGAGGGAGCGGCGTAGGACCGCAGCACCCTCGCTGCACCTCCGAGTGTCCGTCTACTACTGCGCAGCGCAACGGTCGGTGGTGACGTTGCGAACTATAGGGACGAAGCACAAACTCAACCTCGCCTACCGAGGGAGGCTTTTGCGCCGTGCCAGGCAGGCAAAAGACCTAGGCCGACTGGCCTATCCGCAATCGGAGGTGGGAGAAAAAAAGGGCTGGGATGAACAATGCTCGCCAGCGGCGGTAAATCCGATCGCCGGGTCCGCCTCAGCCGGGCGACACATGTGAGGCGCGGCTGAGGCCAGTCCGCAAACCGTTCGTTGTTATCTAAGTTGAGGCTAGGCTTGCGCCCGTCGCAGACGCACCTCTACGTTTCTCCCAACGCAGCGGTGCTTTGAAAGACCCTGTGCCTGCCCGGCGCGGCCGCCAGCAAGGCTTGTGTGTACGGATGCCGCGGCTGCTGGAAGATCTCCGTGACCGATCCCTGCTCGACGATCTTGCCGTGCTGCATGACCATGACGCGGTTACAGATCTGCGCCGCCACGCGCAGGTCGTGGGTGACGAAGATCAACGTGAGCGTGAGTTGTTGCTGAATGTCTTCCAGCAGTTGCAAGATGTGCGCCTGCACCGATACGTCGAGCGCCGATACCGCTTCGTCGGCGATCAACACTTCGGGATCGCAGGCAAGCGAGCGGGCGATGCAGATGCGCTGGCGCTGACCGCCGGAGAATTCGTGCGGGTAGCGCGTGAGCGCGCGTGGATTCAAGCGCACGAGTTGCATGAGGCTTTCCGCCTTGTGCCACGCCTCGCCGCGCGCCATGCCGAAATTCATCGGTCCTTCGACGATCGCCGCGCCCACCGTGCGGCGCGGATTGAGCGAGCGGTACGGGTCCTGGAACACGATCTGCACGCGGCGGCGAAAGTCGCTGCCGCGCGTGCGCAAGTTCTCACCGTGCAGCACGATCGTTCCGGCGTCGGGTTCGATAAGGCGCGCCAGTAGTCGGGCGAGGGTCGACTTGCCCGAGCCGGACTCGCCGACTACGCCCAGCGTCTCCCCGCGTCTCACCTCGACATCGACCGCGTCGGCGGCTACTACCGGCTTGCTGCGGCGAATCCAGCCATGGCCCGCATAGGTCTTGTTGAGCCCACGCGCGCGCAGTGCCGTCTCACCCTCGACGGCGGCGGATTTGCGCGGCGTCAAGCTCGGCACCGAGGCGAGCAGCATCTTGGTGTAGGCGTGCTCGGGTCGCCCCAACACGCGCTCGGTCGGCCCGTTTTCGACCAGCTTACCCAGCTGCAACACGGCGACCTGATCGGCGATCTCGGACACGACACCGAAGTCGTGTGTGATGAACAGCACGGCGGTGTCGCTGTCGCGCCGCAGCTCTTCGAGCAAACGCAAGATTTCCGCTTGCGTGGTCACGTCGAGCGCGGTAGTCGGCT
>CAZILI010000216.1:0-6890 GCA_964539965.1 uncultured Burkholderiales bacterium
GTGGGGCGATCGCATTGAACCAGCCCGCCTCAATGCGGAGCAAGGCGACCTAGACTATCTGTGCTTCGAGACCATGGCCGAGGCGACCGTCTCGGCTGCGCAAGTGCGCGCGCGGCGCGATCCGAGCTTTCCGGGCTACGACACCTATCTTGACGACCGCATGCTAGCCGTGCTGCCGGGTTGTCTGGCGCGCGGGACCAAGGTGATCACCAACCAGGGCTGGATCAATCCGACGGGCGCGGCGCAGCGCGTGGCACATTGGCTGCGCCATTTCGGGGCGCGCGGGGTGAGGGTCGCCGCAGTCGGCGGCGGCATGATCACCGAGCGCGTGCTCGAGCTCACCGACACGATATTGGAGAACAGTCAACCCATCGCGACCTTAGCCGAGCATCTCGTCTCCGCCGAGGTCTACCTCGGCGCCGAGCCGATCGTTCGAGCGCTCGCGCAGGGCGCCCAAATCGTGGTGACCGGACGAGTGGCCGATCCATCGCTGTTCTTGGCGCCCATGATGCACGAGTTCGGCTGGGACGCGCTCGATCACCAGCGGCTGGGGCAGGGCAGCGGCATCGGTCATTTGATGGAATGCGGCGCGCAGGTGACGGGCGGCTACTTCCCGGATCCGGGCTTCAAAGACGTGCCCGATCCATGGAATCTGGCGCTGCCGATCGCCGAAGTCGCGTCCGACGGCAGCGCGGTGATCACCAAGCTCGCCGGCACCGGCGGCGCGGTCAATCTCATGACGGTGAAAGAGCAACTGCTGTACGAAGTGCACGATCCCGCGCGCTACATCACCCCCGACGTGGTAGTGGATTTCACCACCGCCTCGCTAGAAGAAGTCGGCCCCGACCGTGTGCGCGTGGCCGGTATCTCCGGCAGGCCGCGCACTTCGACCCTCAAGGTGTCGATCGGGTGTGCCGAGGGGTACATCGGCGAGGACATGTTCTTCTACGCCGGGCCCGGCGCGCTGCGGCGCGCGCAACTGGCCAAGCGCATACTCGAAGAGCGCTTCAAGATCGTGAAGCTCGCCGCTGAGGACCTGCGCATCGATTTCCTCGGGCTGAACGCGATTCACGGAGCGGCCTCGCCCGCTTCTCAGGCCGAGCCCCACGAAGTTGCGGTGCGCGTGGCCGCGCGCACGAAGACTCGCGAAGAGGCGATCAAGGTCGGGCGCGAAGTCGACGGGATGGCGGTCTGCGGGGTCGCCTCGACCGGTAAGCGCGTGCCGCATCAAGAGCGAGTGCGCGAAGTGATCGGCGTGTGGTCGGCGCTGGTCGCGCGCGAGAAGATCGTTCCGACCCTCGAGTTTTTCGAGAGCTAGGCGCCGATGCGAGTCCTGCTGCAACACCTCGCGCACACGCGCAGCGGCGACAAGGGCGATACCTCCAACGTCGCCGTGATCGCCTACCATCCGGCGCTCTACGCGCCGCTGAAAGCGCAGCTCACCGCGGCGCGCTTCAAGACGTTCTACGGCGGCGTGATCAAAGGCGAAGTGCTGCGCTACGAGATCGACCGGTTGAGCGCGCTCAATTTCGTTGCGCACGGCGCGCTCGGCGGCGGCGTGTCGCGCAGCCTGTGCTTGGACAACTATGGCAAGGCGCTCGCCTCGGCGATTCTCGGGTTCGAGATCGAAATCACGGATGCGCTGCGCCCGCTTTTGCGCGGGTTTTAGCTCCACGATCTTATATACTACGGCCTGTACCGGTCTACAGGCCGCTTCCACACAACCCTTATAGGCATATACCCCCGTCCTTCGGGGGAGACGCGGCTTAGACAAGGCGGCGCCGATTGCGCTACGATGGGGCATCGACGCGAGGCCGACGACAGCCCGCGCGACAGGAGGAGACCATGCAGAAACACCCAGCAGACTTGATACGGCGCTTGGAGACGCAGGCGCGGCAGATTCGCCGCAACGTTTGGCGCGCGCTGCGCGCGGGCGGCAGCGGGCATGCCGGCGGTTCGTCTTCGGCGGCCGACATCTTGGCGGCGCTGTATTTCCATCGCATGCGCGTGCGCCCGAGCGAGCCGGAGTGGCCCGAGCGCGATCGTTTCGTGCTCTCCAAGGGCCACGCCAACGCGGCGCTGGGCGCGGCGCTGGCGCAAGCGGGCTTCGTCGATGACTCGCTGCTCGATCGCTTCTATGCCTTGGAGTCGCCGTTTGCGATGCACCCCGACATCAAACTGCCGGGGGTGGAAATGTGCACCGGCGCGCTCGGCCACGGGCTCGCCATCGCCATGGGCATGGCACTCGGCGCGCGCATTCAGCGCCAGGCGTTTCACACCTTCGTCATGGTGGGTGACGGCGAGCTGCACGAGGGTTCCAACTGGGAGGCGGCGATGGCCGCGTCCCATTATCGACTTTCCAATCTGACCGTGATCGTCGACTTCAACAAGATTTCGCAAAGCGGACCGCTGAAAGAAGTGATCGAGGTCGATCCGCTCGCCGACAAATGGCGCGCGTTCGGCTGGGAGCCGCGCGAGATCGACGGTCACGACATGCAAGAGGTCGTCGCCGCGCTGGACGCGCTGCCGTTCCATCCCGATCGCCCGTCGGCCTTGATCGCGCACACCGTGAAAGGCAAGGGCGTGAGCTTCGCCGAGAATACCTATCTGTGGCACAGCAACAACGTGAACGACGAAATCTACGAGCGCGCATTGAGCGAATTGGGGATGCCATGAACGACGCCAAACCCGCCGACTGGCGCACCCGCGCCGCCAAACAAACCCGTCTTGCGTTCGGCCAGGCGCTGCTCGAAATCGGCGCGCGTGATCCGCGCGCTGTCGTACTGTCGGCCGACACGCAAGACCTGCTGGGCATACGCACCTTCATCGAGCGCTATCGCGAGCGCTTCGTCGAGTTGGGCATCGCCGAGCAAAACGCGATCGGCGTCGCCTCGGGCCTGGCCACCACCGGCCTGCGCCCGTTCGTGTGTGCCTATGCGCCCTTCATCACCGCGCGCAGCATGGAACAGGTGCGCAACGACGTGGCTTACGCGCGGCAGCGCGTGGTGATCGGCGCGGCGGCGAGCGGCATCTCGCTAGGTGTCGCGGGCGGCACGCATCACGCGCTGGAAGATCTGGCGCTCATGCGCAGCCTGCCGAACATGACCGTGATCGTGCCGGCCGACATCGAAGAGTCCTATCGAGCGACTTTGGCGACGCAAGACATCGACGGTCCGGTGTATCTGCGCTTGGGCGGACGAGTCGAAGAGCCGACCGTGACCGAACCCGACACCGCGTTTCGCTTGGGCAAGGCCGTGCAGTTGCGCGCCGGCAACGACGTCGCGGTGATCGCGTGCGGCGCCCTGGTCGAGATGGCGGTGCGCGCGGCCGACACCTTGCGCGGCGAAGGCATCTCGGCGCGCGTGCTGAACATGCACACCATCAAGCCGCTCGACCGCGAAGCGATCCTCACCGCGGCGGCCGAGACGCGCGGCATCGTGTCCGCCGAAGAGCATCACTTGACCGGCGGCTTGGGCGGCGCGGTGGCGGAATTGTTGGCCGTCGAGCGGCCCACGCGCATGCGCATGGTCGGCATGCCGGATGTATTCGGTATGGTCGGACCCACCCCGGCGCTGCGCGCCAAGTACGGCATGAGCGCCGAGGCGATCGTGCAAGCTTGCCGTTCGCTTCTGGCTTAGCCGCCGCGCCTGGTCTGCGGCGCCGACTTGGCGAGAAGAGCAGGCGGGTCTTCCATAGCGGACCGGAATCCGGGCTCGCCGACGCGGGCGTCAACGCGCAGTAACGGTTGCTCGCTCAGCAAGCCTCTCCCTCCGTAGGGGGGGAATTTATCCCTCTTGAGGTCGTACGCTATCGGTTCGGAGAGAGCTGAGTAGAGTGAGCTTGGGCGTTCGTGGGTCGCAATAGAACTGATTTCGACGGGACTCTACAGTCGACCGACGACTACAGCCGAATCACTGCCGCAGCCGTACCTGCACCGGGCACCGCCTTACTGCTCGCGCTTGGCATGGGCGTGGGCTTGTTAGCGCCGGTAGCAAAGCGGCGGGATCTCGAGGTTTCTCGAGTGACGTCTCACGCAGTAGGCTAAGCGCCCGCAGTTCGAGTACGATGATGCTCGGGACCTGATCAGGGGGCGGGGTCAAGTGAATCGACGCGATGCAATCACAAGAATGGCAGTACTCGGCGCAGCGCCGTGGATGGCTCCTGGCCGTTCCTGGGCCGGCGAGGGATACCCTGCCAAACCCATCAGGCTCCAGGTGAATCATGCCGCCGGAACCATTCTCGACGTATGGGGCCGACGAATCGGAGAGAAGCTGTCACAGTCGCTCGGCCAGCCGGTCGTGGTGGAAAACAAGCCGGGTGCAGGTGGGACACTGGGGGCGGCCGCATTCGCCAAGGCTCCTGCCGATGGCTACAGCTTGGGGTTGATCGCGCAAGCGGAACTGATTATCGGACCGCTCTTCTATCAGAACGTGGGTTATGACACCCTTCGGGATTTTGCATCTATCACGCGGCTGGCGGAATCCTCGGCCGTGCTGGTGGTGAATCCCTCGTTGGGCATTCGGTCCTTCAACGAACTCATCGCCCGCGCCAAAGAAAAGCCGGGTCAGCTGACGGCGGCATCTTTTGGAAACGGGACCGTGACCCACATCATGATCCTGCAAATGAAAAAGCTGACCGGCGCCGACATCGTGCACGTGCCGTACAAAGACGGGGCCGCCGCGCTCAACGACGTCGTCGCGGGACACGTCTCCATGATGTTCAACTGGGTCACCACGACAAAGCAATTTATCGATACCGGCAAGCTGCTGCCCGTCCTCGCAACCGGAGCCTCGAGGCTATCGCCGTTTCCCAATACACCCTCGGCGGCGGAGGCGGGCTTTCCCGGCTTGGCAATCTCGGGGTGGGCAGGGTTTGCGCTTCCTGCCGCCACGCCGCGCCCGATATTCGAGCGTCTTCAATCCGAGATCGGCCAGGTGCTTCACAGCGCTGAAATCAAGACCGCCGTCGACATCGCCGGCGCCACGATGATTGCTAAAGGACCGGAGGAGTTTGCCGGCGTCATCAAAGCGGAGCAGCGCGTATTCGCGGAGCTGATCAGGTCGACAGGAGCAACGCTCGAGTCTTAACGGGTCGAGGTGTTTCGTCGCGATTCGCGAGGCTCCGACTAGCCGGCAAAGCGCGGCTCGGGTACGCCGCGGATACCCAAACCCGTCACCCGGAACAAGCTGCCGGCGAGGAATTGCGGCTTGGCTTCTTTGGCGAAGCGATCGTGCACGGCGGGATGCTTGACCCGCGCCATTGACGTCACGTACAGCTCATCGAGCCGCTCGCCGCCGAACATGACGCTGGTGACATTGCGCACCGGCATGCCGATGCGTCGCTCGACTTCACCGTCGGGCGTATAGCGCACCAACTCGCCACTGATGAGTTGTGCGTTCCACAGACAGCCTTCCGCGTCGACTGTCGAGCCGTCGGCCACGCCGGCATCCTGCTTGGTGGTGGCGAACACGCGCTTGTTGGCGAGCGTGCCGGTTTCGATGTCGTAGTCATACGCCCAGAACTCGTCTTGAAAGGTGTCGGCGAAGTAGAACGTCTTGTCGTCGGGACTCCAGCACGGCCCGTTCGAGCAGATGATGCCGTCGTCGACCTGCGTCACTTTGAGATCGGGGTCGAGGCGCCACAAGCCGCAGATCTTGAGCTCCTCTTTGTCGTCCATGCCGCCGGCGAAGAATCGGCCGCGCCGATCGCACTTGCTGTCGTTGAGCCGCGTGCGCGGCTGATGCGGGTCGACCAGCTGAATCAACTCGAGGCGCGCGGTATCGAAATCGAAGAAGTAAAAGCCGTCGTCCAGCGCCAAGACCGCACCGCCTCCGCGCCGCAGCGCCATCGCGCCGACATCGCGATCCAGCGCCCAGTTCTCGACCTTGCCGCTCCCCGGGTCCATGCGCCAAAGCGAAGGCTTGCCGACGCGCCGGCCGGTGCCGTCGACCCAGTACAGCCGACGTTCCTCGACATCCCACACCGGACCCTCGCCGAGGTGGTTCTCGCATTGCAAAACGCATTCGATGTTGATGCTCATGAGTCGTTGTCCTCAAACGGGATGCTTGTTTTACCACAGCGAAGCCAGGCGCCTGGGGTACCTAGGCGCAGCGCGGCGGGCCGTGCTAAGCTCGGCCGCATCGCGGCATTGTCGAGGAGAGCACGCCATGGATTTGGGCTTGAAGGGAAAATCGGTTCTCATTACCGGCGCATCGAAGGGCATCGGCCTCGCCTGTGCCAAAGCGTTCGCGGCCGAGGGCTGCGCGGTGCATTTGGCGGCGCGCTCCGTCGATCTACTCGCCAAGGCGAAAAGCGAAAT
The DNA here is from genome assembly GCA_964539965.1 of uncultured Burkholderiales bacterium. Lineage (GTDB taxonomy): Bacteria > Pseudomonadota > Gammaproteobacteria > Burkholderiales > JALYOK01 > CAZILI01. The sequence goes on from CAZILI010000216.1 coordinate 6,320, forward strand.
CGAGTCGCGCTACGGCGTGACCGCGCACACTCACGTGTGCGACTTGCGGGCGAAGGGCGCGGTCAAGCAGCTTGCGGATGCTTGCGCGCAGGTCGATGTGCTGGTCAACAACGCCGGTGATATTCCGGGCGGCAACATCGAGGCGGTCGACGAGGAGCGCTGGCGCCACGCCTGGGAGTTGAAGGTGTTCGGCTATATCAACCTCACGCGCGAGATTTTGGCGCGCATGAAGCCGCGCGGCAAAGGCGTGGTCGTGAACATCGTCGGCATGGCGGGGGTAACGCTCCCGGCCGAATACATCTGCGGTGCCATGGGCAATGCGGGGCTGGAGGCCTTCACTAAGGCAGTGGGCAAGGGCTCGATCGAGTTCGGCGTGCGCGTGCTGGGCCTACATCCGCCGGCCACCCGCACCGACCGCATCATTTCGTTGAACAAGACCATTGCCAAGCAGAAGTTTGGCGACGAATCGCGCTGGGAAGAGCTGCTGCGTCAAACCCGTGTGATCGAGCCCGAACAGGTCGCCGACACGGTGCTGTTCTTCGCCTCGGAGCGCGCCAATCACCTCTCGGGC
>CAZILI010000217.1:0-6890 GCA_964539965.1 uncultured Burkholderiales bacterium
CCAGGCCTTGCTGTAGAAGACGCCCGTGCTCGCGACGATGAGCGGGCGCTTGGCGCCCGACAGAACAGTGGCGGCCGCCGAGATTTCATTGCGATCGGGGCGCAAGCGGCGAAGGCGATGCAGTCTGGGCGCAAAGAACGCTTCCGGATAGTCGAACACCTCGCCTTGGGCGTCTTGGGCGAGCCCCAAGAATACCGGGCCACAGTCCGCCGGATCGAGCAAGGTAGCGAGCGCCTGAGGAAGAGATTGCAAAATCTGCTCCGGCCGAACGATGCGATCCCAATAACGCGAGACGGCACGAAACGCGTCGTTCACCGTCGTCGAAGGCGCCTCGAAGTGCTCCACCTGCTGCAGCACCGGGTCGGGCAGCCGGCTGGCGAAAGTATCGCCGGAAAGGATCAAAATCGGGAGTCGATTGGCATGCGCGACCGCCGCGGCGGTCACCATGTTGGTGGCCCCCGGGCCGATCGAACTTGTGCACACCATCATCTGACGACGGCGCTTTGCCTTGGCGTAGGCGATCGCCGCCAGCGCCATCGATTGCTCGTTTTGGCCGCGCCAAGTCGGCAGCCGATCTCGCACACCGTACAGCGCCTCCGACAAGCACGTCACATTGCCGTGGCCGAATATCGCGAACACGCCCGCGAACAGGGGCTCGTCCCGTCCCTCAAGATCGGAGCGCTGCTCGCACAGGTAGCGCACCAGCGCTTGTGCCATGGTGAGTCGCATTGCCTTGCTCTATGTCCAACCTGCGTCGACGATGAAATTCTGCGCGGTGCACATCCGGCTGTCGTCGGCGGCCAAGAAGAGCACCATGCGCGCAAGATCATCGGGTTGTACTCGGCCGGGTAGGCATTGCTCTCTATCCATGGTCTCATTTCCGGCCGCATCCACCCAAAGCTGCAACTGGCGCTCGGTCATCACCCAGCCGGGCACGACGGTATTGACTCGGATGTGAAACGAACCGAGATCTCGCGCCAGTCCGCGGGTCAAGCCGTGTACCGCCGCCTTCGAAGCCGTGTAGGCCGGCATGCCGCCGCTGCCGATCATCCAGCTGATGGAGCCGAAATTGATAATCGAGCCGCCGCCCGCCTGTTTCATGCCTGGAATCACCGCCTGCGCGGCGAAGAATTGATGCCTAAGGTTTACTGCGACGCGCTCGTCCCAGTATTCGGGCGTTACTGACTCGATGCTGTGACGGTCGTCCCTTGCCGCGTTGTTGACCAGCACGCGAATCAATCCGAGCCGCGACTGCACCGTGTCCACCGCCGCGCGCAACGCGGATATGTCGCGAACGTCGCACCGGCAATACAACGGTGCGGCCGCATGAGCGCTTTGCACTCGCTCGCTCAAGCTCGAAGCGGCAGCGCTGTCGATATCGATGAAACCCACCTTCGCTCCTTGCGAGCAGAAGTGCTGCACCATAGCCGCGCCGATACCGGTCGCACCACCGGTGATCAGAACCACACGGTCTTGTAGGCTGGGATAGCGCGCGTACTGCATCACCGCTCGCTCACCATCACGGTACGCCCCAACTTCGCTGACTCTTGCGCAGCCAGGCAAAACCGCAGCACTTCTCGGCCCTGCTCTCCGGTCAGTATCGGCGGCTCACCGCTCAGCAAAGCGCCGATATGGTGGCGCGTCGATTCGACGAAGCTCGACTCCCAGCCGGCCGCCATGTCATCAAACCCTTGCAGCTTGCCGTCGGCGTACAGCAGCACGGGGGGCTGATCGGAGATGCGTCCGTGTCCACGCGTAATCCAAATCACTCCCTTGGTGCCGGTAATCTCGACCGGATCGTGCTGCGCATAGTGCGCGGTCTCCACGTGCAGCCCCGGCGAGTAAACGATCTCCAGATTCCCGTAGCGGGCATTGGCGAACTTCCACGAAATCATGGCAGGCGCATCCAACACAAAACCCGGTTCGACCTCGGTTCTGTCGATCCAGGCGTGCACCTGTTCTGCTTGACCCATAAAGTACCAGGCGAGCGCGAACTTGTGATGGCCGTCGTCGAACGAAAGCGGCCCGCCACCGGAGCGCGTCGGGTCCTGCCGCCACTCGCGTGCGGCAGGGGGTACCGGCCAGGCGGTACGCGGATCGCCCTTGTTCGTCTTGATACGTATGGTGAGAGGCTCGCCGATTGCGCCCGCATCCACGAGTGCCTTGGCCCTCTGTACCGGGGGATAAAACAACACGTTCTCGAATACTTTGAACATCAGCTTCGCCTCGCGCGCCGCGGCGATCATGCGGTCGGCGTCCTCTAGGCGCAACGCCATCGGCTTCTGCAGCGACACGTGCTTGCCGGCCCGAAACGCCGCCAGCGCCGCAGGGGCATGCAAGTGATGCGGCAGCAGAATTTCCACCAGATTCACCTCCTCGCACGCGAGCAACGCCTCGAAGTCGGTAAACACGCGCTCGCGCGGCACGCCCCAACGCTTCGCCTGGGCATGCGCGAGGCTCGCATCGGCGTCGCACACCGCGGTCAACTCGGCGTTCGAATTCTGCAAGTACTCGATCGCATGCAGATCGGAGATCCGCCCTGCGCCGATGAATCCCGCTTTGACTTTCTTCATCGCCCAAGCCGCACCGGCAAGCTTCTAAGGCCGCGAAAGCGCACGCGTCGGTCCCGCTGCGGCGTCCCGGCAGGCTCGATATGCGGAAAGCGTGCCAACAGACGGCCGATGGCGATCCGCGCTTCCAGTCGGGCGACGTTCATTCCGGCGCACGCGTGACTGCCGTGTCCGAAGGCGATATGCCGATTCGGCTCGCGCGCGACGTCGAGTCGATCGGGATGCGCAAACTGCTGAGGATCGCGGTTGGCCGCGCCTACTCCGAGCGTGAAAAAAGTGCCCGCAGGAAAAACCCGGCCGCCGATCGACATCGGCGCAGTAGTCATTCGATTATTGAGCTGCAGCGGACTTTCAAAGCGCAGCAATTCCTCGACCGCGGTCGTCAACAAGGCGGGCTCGGCCAACAATCGTTCCAGTTGGTCACGATGGCGCATGAGCGCGTGGATCCCATTGCCGATCAAATTGGTGGTCGTTTCGTGGCCGGCGTTGAGTAAGAAGATGCAATTGTGCAGCAACTCCTTCTCCGTCAGCCGTTCACCCTCCCCTTCCCCCAGGATCAGGCGAGTCAGCACGTCGCTGTCCGGATCGCCGAGCCGCGCACGGCGCGCCGCCACCAAACTGCGAAGGTAGGAAAGGAACTCCTCCACCGCCCGATTCCCCTGCTGCAACACCTCTGCGCTCGGCGCAGGCTCCAGAGCGGACAGGATCGCGAGCGACCAGGCCCGCAGCGGGCCGCGCTCTTCACGCGGCACCGCAAGCAAGTTACCGATTACCTCGACCGGAATCTGCGCCGCAAAGGCTTCGACTAGATCAACCTCGCGCTGACTCGACATTGCCTGCAGCAGTGACTCGACGAGCGCGTTCACGCCCTGCTCCATGCGCACGATGGCGCGTTGGTTGAGCGCTCCCATGATCAAGCGGCGCACCCGGGTGTGCAGCGGGGGATCGCTAAACACGAGGCTGGTGGTGTGATGCTCGTACAGCGAACTGTCGCCGAACTTGGGCTTGAACTCGAGTTTCTTGTCCGAGCTCGCCCTCGGATCACGATATACCGCGGTGACGTCGTCGTAGCGCGTCAGCAACACTTGGCCGGGCGCCAGCTCGTGCACCGGATCATGAGTACGCAGTAGCGCGTAATACCGATATGGGTCGTCGACGAAGTCGGCCGGCGGGTTCGCAAGCGTGAACGCACGCGCCAAGTCGCGCTCCTCGTTTCCCCATGCCTCACGCTGCTGCCGCTCGCTCATCGCTCGTCTCACTCTTTGCAAGGGCATTCTACAGCGCGCCGGCCGCTCGGAGCATCGCTTGCGAACTCGGTAGTTGCGGGCGGGCGTGAAACGCTGCAACATAGCGCCGCGCCGCTGCCGGCGCATCGAGTAAAGGGGGGAATCACCGATCGACGACGGGGCAAGCCCGCGCGCGGCGGCTGTCCGCCGTACGCCTGCTGCTCTGGCTAACACCCGCAAGAACCACCGCGAATCTCATACATCAGATTGATCACGACATTCACGAGGAGGTCAAATGGCTGGGCGTCCGCAGTTCATCTATCCCGGCGGCTCCGTGCTCATGCACTCGCCGCTGCAGCTGCAAGATGCCGAGATGTACGGATTCTTTATCAAGGGAGACGCCAAGAAGCTCCAAGCCACGATAGACGCGACCCTGAATCGGGTCGCCGGCGGACGCATGCTATTGCGCGTGCTCTCGCCCTACGTGATGCTCACTTTCACGCGCATTTCGCACGCGCATTCGGACTATCCAGAAGACCGGGCGAAGGGCTGGGGTGTGGAGACCGACGTCGTGACTTGGGTCATGGTCGGACAGATGCAGGAGCGCGACGGCAGGCAGCGCCTCGAGCGCATCTACTCTTATCCGTGCCACATTTGGGTCGACGACTGCATGGCCCTCATCAACGGCCGCGAGCTGTACGGCTACCCAAAGTACCAATGCCAATACACCATGCCGCAACCGGGTGCGGACCCAGATTGCTTCACCCTTGCAGCGAAAGGATTTCAGCCCTTTTCACCGCAGACCGAGCTGGCCATGCATCCTCTGCTGGAGGTTCGCGCGACCGACACGCGAGGCGCGCATCGACCCTTCGGCAATTTTCTCGAGATCCTGCGCGAGGGGCTCACCCTGCTCAAGTCGGAGCCCGACTTCCTCGATCTCGACGCGGCCGGCTGGGCTGATCTGACCGCGCTCTTGTTCAAGCCGCATGTCGACCAGATCTTTCTCAAGCAATTCCCGGACAGTGCGGGCGTAAAGGCCGTGTATCAAGCCCTGGTCAGCGCCCCCGCGCGGGTCGATGCGCTGCACAGCGCAAGCCTGCTGGGGTACGCCTACACGTGTACCTTGCATCGCTTCGACAGCTTCCCGCTGAACGATACCCTCGGCCTGTCGCTCGGCGAGCAGCCGGTGCTGTTGCCGTTTCACGTGCATTTCGATTTCACCGTCACCGAAGGCACCGAGCTCATAGACAACTCGCGCGTCGATCCGCAGAAGATCGCCATCCTCGGCGGGGGCGTGGGAGCCATGGCTGCGGCCTTCTTTCTTACCGATCAGCCCGGCTGGCAAGACCGCTATGAGTTGACGGTCTATCAGATGGGCTGGCGCATCGGCGGCAAGGGCGCGAGTGGCCGCAACGCGCGCTACGGTCAACGCATCGAAGAGCACGGGCTGCACATTTGGTTCGGCTTCTACGACAATGCCTTCGCCTTGATGCAAAAGGCCTACGCGCTGCTGGATCGGCCGGCGGGCTCTCCGCTGCGAACCTGGGACGAGGCGTTCAAACCGCATCATTTCATCGCGCTCACCGAATTCATCGATCAGCGCTGGAAGATTTGGCCAATCGACACGCCTCTTAAGCCGGGCATCCCAGGCCACGGCAGCGAGGAAATCAGCATCTGGCAGATCGCCTTGACCGGCTACGAGTGGATCAAGCAGCTGTTGCACGAACTGCGCGGGCGACATGGCAACCTCGAGCGCGCGCTAAGCCCGCCGGCAGCCGCTCACGCGAGCGCGCTAGCGGGGCGCTTGCTCGACGGTTTGCGGCACCTGGTCACCGAGGCCGAAGACCTGTGGCACTCCATTCACGTGCTGGTGGAAGGCCTTCCCGCGCTCGGCGATCCGCACGAGGCGCATCAACACCGCCTGCTCGCCGCCGCGCTGCACGAGATCAAGCGCTGGATGGAGAGGGAGATCGTGCACTTGCTGGACAAGGACGATGAGCTGCGGCGGCTGTTCATCTGCCTGGACTTGGGCATCGTTTGTCTGGCCGGCATGATCGAAGACGGCGTGCTCGAGCAAGGTTTCGACGTCATCAACGACATCGACTTCCGCGCCTGGCTGCGCAAGCACGGCGCCAACGAGAAATACACGGTCGACTGTGCGCCGGTACGCGGCTTCTACGACCTGGTGTTCGCCTACGAGGACGGCGACTTCCAAAAACCCAACATCGAAGCAGGCACCATGTTGCGCGGCATACTGAAGATCGCCTTCTGCTACAGCGGCGGCATGATGTGGAAGATGCAAGCCGGCATGGGAGACGTCGTGTTCACGCCGCTGTATGAGGTGCTGAAGCAGCGCGGGGTCAAATTCAAGTTTTTTCACAAAGTCGAGCGGCTTACCGCGCAGGGCGACCAAATCGAGGAAATCCGCTTGACCGAGCAAGTGAGCCTACGTGAGGGTTGTCGCGACTACCAGCCGCTGGTGGACGTGAGGGGATTGGCCTGCTGGCCCAGCACGCCAAACTATGCCCAGCTTGATCCTGAGCAGGCGCAAATGTTGATGGAAAACGATATTAACTTGGAATCGAATTGGAGCGACTGGCCCACCCTTTACCAGAAGCGCTTTGGCAAGCCGTTGCCGAGCACGGTTCTCAAGCGAGGGCGAGATTTCGACCAAGTCATCTTCGGCATTTCCTTGGGCTCAATTCCCTCGCTGTGCGGGGATTTGTTGGCGCGCAGCGCCCCGCTGCGCGACACGGTCGACAAGGTGAAGACGGTGGTGACCCAGGCCTATCAGATTTGGGTCAACCGTACTTTGCCGCAACTCGGCTGGAAGGACTTCGCACCCGACGGCCAAGAACCGGTGTTGAGCGGCTTCACCGAGCCGTTCGACACCTGGGCCCCCATGGATCAACTGCTGTGCAGAGAAGACTGGCCGAGCGACATCGAACCGAAAAACGTCGCCTACTTCTGCAGTGCCATGCCGGTGTCTTCGTTTCCACCGCCGAACGATACGGCCTTTCCGTCGCGGTGCGCAGCGCAGGTGAAGCGATCTGCCATCGCCCAACTCGAGCACCAGATCTACGCTCTTTGGCCG